>NZ_JBHFOM010000037.1:0-47759 GCF_053543955.1 Colwellia sp. E150_009 | reverse complement strand
TGGTCATTCCCTTGTCAAAATCAATAACGCCGCATATAAGCCTTTTAAACTCGCCCTTTGGGAGCTCATTAGCAAACTGATAACATCACAAAATTGAAGAAATATAGAGTAACTATGTTTACTCAATTTTCCTTGTTCTAAGCTCGCTAATGAAGCTCTGAGTTGGGAAGAAATTTAATCAAATTGGTATTATTTATGTCTGAACTAACACTTTATCATTGTCGGGATTCTCGCTCTTTACGCCCTTTATGGGCACTTGAAGAAATGAATATTGACTGCAAACTAGTTAACATGGAGTTTCCACCTAGGTATAAAGTTCCAGAATACTTAGAAATCAACCCTTTAGGCACAGTACCAACACTACTTGACGGGGCTATCACATTAACCGAATCAACGGCTATTTGCCAATATTTAGTCGATAAATACAAAGATTCAACTATTGGTTTATCAAGTGAACATCCAGAGTATGGTAGTTATTTGAATTGGCTGCATAGAAGCGATACTACCTTTACATTCCCCCAAACCTTAGTACTTCGATATTCACGATACGAGCCTACCGAAAGACTTCAGCCACAAGTTGTTGAAGATTACCGCAAATGGTTCAATAGCCGTATAAGATGTATTGAATCAGCACTAGAGAATAAAGAATATTTGTGTGCTAATAAATTTACCATTGCAGATATTTGTGTTGGTTACGCACTTATTCTTGCAACAGAAATAAGTATTGATGATAAGTTTGGCCCAAATACTCAAGCTTACTTAGCTAGATTAACGGCAAGAGCCCCCTTTAAAGCAGCTAATGCCAAACAATTACATCTAAACAAAATATTTTAACGCGTATAAATATCTATTGATGAATTAGTAATCATCCTTGTATTAGACTAAAAAAACATGGTATGTATTACTAGTGTGCCTGATTAGATTTATTTTTAACGTTTTTATAAAAAAGCCTTTATAAATAAATCTAAGGATAATTTCGTTGCTTTTAAAGGAGTAAAAGGTATGCAAGGTGTTCCCACGAAAAACCTTTCTGATATTCCAATAGCATCATTGCTTAAACGCTCTGCTCTGATTTTTTTGCCTATTGCTTTTATACTCACCAGCATTCTTTTTCTAAGTGTTAATGTAGACAAAAAATTACAAATAAACAGAAAGAAATCCCAAGAAGCTAACCGTATTGAGCTTGTTAAAGAGCGTGTTACAAGAGATCTGTCGGTAGTTGATACTGACTTACGAGTAATCGTTAACATGCCCTTATTTCAAGAGTATGTTAATAGTGGAAACCCCCTATTAAAAACAAAAATAGAAGACTTTTTTCTTAATTTTAGCAGAGAAACAAAACGCTATGATCAAATGCGTTATTTAGACACTGATGGTCACGAAGTATTTCGCGTTAATTATAATAACGGTTATCCTGCCATTGTACCTAGTAATAAATTGCAAAATAAGAGAGAGCGTTATTATTTCATAGATACAATTAAACTCAATAAAGATGAGATTTTCGTTTCGCCATTAGATTTAAATATGGAGCTCGGCAAATTAGAAAGACCTTTTAAGCCTGTCATTCGTTACGGCACACCAGTATTTGACAATAACAATAATAAAAAAGGCATTATTCTACTTAATTATCTTGGTAGCAAATTATTGCGTATATTTCGTGAAGAAAAACAAGCGCTCTATTCAACCATGCTGCTCAATCGAGATGGATACTGGTTATCTGGCCCTAATCATGAAGATGAATGGGGATTTATGCTTGGTAAGGAAAATCAAACTTTTGGACATGACTATCCTGATGTTTGGCAAGTTGTATCCTCTTCTAAACAAGGTACTCTACTCACAGAAGAAGGACTCTTTGTTTTTACCACAGCCTACCATTTATCAAATTGGCAAGATTCAACGTTAAATTCAGTTACAACGTTAAATTCAGTTACGATGGATGATCATTATTGGAAGATTGTATCATTTATCCCACACACAGCTCTTTCTGTTAATACCATTTACAATCAACCTTTAAGTAAAGTATTGCTAGGTGTTATTTATTTACTACTCGGGTTGGCTAGCATATCTGTTGCTCGAATAATTTTAAACCGCAAACAAGTAGAAATGGCGTTACGTAACAGCTCAGCCCGCATTCTAGCCATTCTTAATGCTGTGAGTGAAGGCATTTATAGCATTGATATTAATGGAAACATAATGATAGAAAACCCAGCATCTATAAGAATATTGGGGTGGGATAACGAAGAAATAATAGGGCAACCTGCACATGAAATAATACATCAAACACGCGCTGATGGCTCCCCTTATTTAAGTTGCGAGTGTCCTATTTATGCAACACTCAATGATGAAATACCTCGTCAAGTTGATGATGAATTGTTTCGCTGTAAAGACGGTACCAATATACCAGTATCTTATGCCGCTAGAGTTATGCGAGACAGCGAAAGAAATGTTATTGGTGTCATTGTTTCATTTCGCAACATCACCGAACAAAAGCAGGCCAAACAGCTTTTACTTTCGGCCAAAAACAAAGCAGAAATGGCTAATCGGGCAAAAGATTCTTTTCTAGCCACCATGAGTCACGAAATTCGTACCCCGCTTACTGGCATGTTAGGTATGTTAGAAGTGCTTTCCATGGCCCCGCTGAAAAAAGATCAAGTTGAAACACTACAGGCAGCATGGGATTCAGCTAGAAACTTATTACGGATTGTTAACGATATCTTAGATTGGTCTAAAATTGAAGAAGGAAAGCTAGAAATTTCGCCTTGTTCTACTTTTATACCCCAATTATTACAGGAAGTTGTTAATACCTATTCACGTGCCGCCAGCATTAAATCTCTCATGATCAAACAATACAGTGATGAACGCCTCAGTTCAGCACATCTTGTTGATCCTTTACGGTTATCACAAGTACTTAATAACTTTGTCAGTAACGCTATTAAGTTTACTCAAAAAGGCGAAATTGAATTAACTGCTGAATTAATAGAAGTACACGAAAGTGGAGAACGCATTCGTTTTTCAGTTCGAGACACGGGTATTGGCATTTCTAAAAACAATCAAAAATATCTGTTTGAACGATATAGGCAAGAAAGTTCTGACACTGCGCGCATGTATGGTGGAACAGGCTTAGGGCTAGCAATTTGCCAACGTCTTGCAGATATGCTCGACGGTGAAATTTTATTAGAAAGCGAACCAGAACAGGGAGCAACCTTCAGCATTACATTGGTACTGCCAGTTTCAGGCGAGCCTGCAGAAAAAATAACCTGTCTGCATCCAGAAGTATCACAACGAGCAGTTGAGCCCTTGTTTAGTAAAAACATCAATACACCATTGGTACTGACAGTTGATGACCATCCGATTAATCGCGACCTATTAGCTCGTCAAGTCAAGTTACTTGGTCTTCGAGCTGAATCAGCCGAAAATGGTAAGGTCGCGTTATCTATGTGGTTAGAAGGCCGCTTTGACCTAGTTATTACCGACTGTCATATGCCAGAAATGGATGGATATGCTTTTTCTCTTGAAGTTCGTAAAAAAGAAGCAGAAAACAACTTACCTCGAACTCCTATTATAGCATGGACCGCCAATGCCCTTTCTGAAGAAACAAAAAACTGCCTCGCTGCGGGTATGGACGATCTGTTAGTAAAGCCAGCAAACTTAATCCAATTAAAACAAATGCTATCAAAATGGTTATCTATTGATGAGATGAATCATAACCAATGTCCCTCTACAATCAATTATGCCACCAATAGTCGAATTTCTACACCTATTGACTATACTGTACTACAACAGATTGAATCAGACAGTGGCAAGCAACTTCAAATATTGCAGGATTTTATACTACACATACGAACTGACTATGAAGAACTACTCCAGATGTTAGAACAAGAGGAACAAAAGAATATTAAAGATATAGCTCATCGTATGAAAGGCTCTAGTCGAATGGTAGGGGCAGAAGCTATGGCTAAAGCTTGTTTAGCAATTGAACAGTCGGCTAGCAATGGAGATGTCCCTAGTGCGAGAGAAGCAAGCATAGTGTTAGATTCAGAAATACAACGAGTAGAGACATACATCCTAGGAGTGAAAAAATAATGGATAATATTGATAAATTAAACCTTTGTGTGATGGAAGATGATGAGTTTCAACGTAAAATGCTTATAAAAATGCTTCAAACATTAGGTGTAACATCAATACGTGAAGGGAGCGATGGCAGACAAATGCTAAAAATAGTCCACAGCGAGAAAGTCAAACCAGATATTGTCCTGTGTGACCTAAATATGCCTAAAATGGATGGTTTAGAATTCCTTCGCCGTTTAGGTGGGGCCTACCAAAACATTGCAGTTATTATTATTAGTTCGTTGGATAGTAAGTTACTTGTTGCCGCGGGAAAGATTGCAAAAATGCATGGTATTCAACTACTGGGCGCAGTAGAAAAACCTATTATGTTGACTCAACTTAAAACATTACTCAGTAAGTTTGAACACATAGAAAACCCAAAAACATCTAATATTACTGCAGAAAGACATTTTACATTAGAAGAAATTTTAACGGGTATTCATGCCAAACAATTTGTACCATTTTTTCAAGCTAAAGTGGACTTAAAGTCAAGCCGTTTAGTTGGCGCTGAAGCACTAGCACGTTGGATTCATCCAAAACATGGAATAGTCAGTCCATATGCCTTTATCCCTATTCTTGAAAATAGTAATAATATCGATGAATTAACCTTTCATATGCTAGAGCAATCGGCTGCTGCCTGTCGTATATTCCACGACAATGGCCATTTTATTTCTGTATCAGTCAACATTTCATTAGCTTCGCTGGGTGATCAAGACTTGGCAGAAAAAATTACTAATATTGTAAAAAAATCGGGCTTAGAGAACAGATACATTGTGTTAGAAATTACTGAATCTGCAGCAATGACGGATATTGCAAATGCAATGGAAAACTTAACCCGTTTGCGCATGAACGGATTTTCACTTTCTATCGACGATTACGGTACTGGGTATTCTAGCATGCAACAACTCACACGAATTCCCTTCAACGAATTAAAAATTGACCAATCATTTGTACAAGACTTTGCTGACAATGAAGCTTTACGGATTGTCGTAGAGTCAAGCATTCATATGGCTCATAAACTACGAGTAAAAAGCGTTGCTGAAGGAGTAGAAACACAACAAGACTGGGACATGCTAAAAAGTATGAAATGCGATATAGTGCAAGGTTATTTTATCTCTAGACCTATTGATTTAGCAGCATTTAATGATTTTATTAAATTTTCAACTTAAGATAAATTGTTACATTAACTAGCGTAACAATTTATTCTCTACTACAAGCAGCTTAAATTATATTACTACTTATTTCTTTTTTATTTTTCTTTTACGCATCACCAGAAAAGATACAGAGGCTAATATAATAATAATACCATTCACTACCGCTATCATTAATATTGTTTGTGTCTTTTCTTCTTCTTCTATTTTTTGTTGTAAAGCGAGTTCTTCAGCAAGCTTAGCTTTTTGTGCTGCAAGAATTTGTTCTGGCGTTTCTACCTGAACTTCATTTTTTTTCTCAGGCGTTGTTAACGATATTTGTTTCAGAGCCCCTTTTACATTAAAAGTAAATTCTGGCACAACTAAACGAAATTCTCTACCTGATATGGTTTTACCAAATGCACTTAAATTAACTCGGTGAATGCCTGGTTCAGTATAAGGTATATCCTTAATTCGACTTTCAGGAAATTCAGGTGTTTCATCTTCAATAATTGAAAAAGATTTTGTTTGCCTATCAGGAAAAGTTGTTTTGCCTTGAAAAACTAAACTACTAGGATCAACATGGGTTGAATCAATAGTGATCAGTAAACTGTGTGCCGTTGCTTCTGTGTCTGATGTTTCTATTGAGAGAGTAATAGGTGATTTATTTAAAAAAATAGGCTTTTGTCTAAGTTCTCTTGTTATTAGGGGTAATTTAATTTTATATACAGGTTGCCATTCACCTGAAGCAAAATCTAAAACAAATTCGCCTGTATAAATACCGTCACCTGCATATTCATCCAAACCACGCCCATTATCTTCAAATGATGCTAATTTAAAAGCATCTCGACCAAAATTATCGTAAGCTGAATTGTTTGTACTAAAAAAATTCACGTCTAGCTGTACAACATCTTTAAATGCAGAAATATCAATTTTCTTATTACCGTTATACAGCTTACCTACAATCTTTAAGGTTTCTCCCGAAAGTACAACCTCAGGTAAAGGATCAACTGCAATAGTAACTTCTGACATAACTAAGATTTTACTCTCAGGTAAAATGTCACCAATAGCTTGCCACGGGCCAGGCGTAGGCTTGATTATTTTTATCATGTCAAATGTACTTGCATCATGCCATTGTACATTTGCTTGGTCATAATCATGTACCCGAATTTTTTTACCGTCAGGTTGTACCAGAATAACAGGTCTACTTCCTCTTTTTCTGAAAAAAATAAGTGTTACTTCATCTAACTCAGCATCAATACGAAAGCGGTTGTCAAAATAAGGAATTTCATTAGTGACATTATCTGTGTGATAAAAATCTATTTCTCCATTTAATGACAATTGTTCATCGTTTTGAACTGTTTTACTCTCGTGCTCTACATTTATTGCTTCTTGTGTTGTTTCTACTGAAAAAGCATAATTTACATTGATTAATAGCAGATAGAAAAATACTAATGATTTGGTAATTTCCAAAGTGGCTCTCCCCCTTTTTCCTGAATAACCGACAATCTTTTCACATGAGCTTCCACTTCATCGGCAGAAGCAGTAAGAACCTTTAGTTTTGTCCTATCACTATGCAATCGTCTAATAGCATTTTCATCACCACCGTTATTATCACCAACAGATAAATTAAAGGTAGCTTGTTCCCGGGTCATCTCAATGTAAACAAACGCGAGTAATTGAGCATCAATTAAAGCGCCGTGATAAGTACGATCTATTAACTTATCTACTTTATAAAAACGCGCTAAATAATCTAACGTTTTCGGTGAGCCAAACTCATCTTTTGATGTTTTTAAAGTATCTGTAATAGTACAAATATCTTCTGTCATTGGCACTTTATTGCGAGAACGCTCTGCAAAATTTAATAATGAAAACTCATGATCCATAAACCCCACATCAAACTTTGCGTTATGAATCACCAATTCACCACCGCGAATAAAATCAATAAACTCATCAACTATTTGTGAGAAAGTTGGTTTGTCATCTAAAAACTCATTAGTTAAACCATGTACATTAATAACTTCTTGGTCCATCTGTAAAACTTGCCCACGAGGGTCAAGCGGTTTTATATAGGCATGATACGTGCGCCCTGTTAACTGGCGATTAATCATTTCTACGCAACCTATTTCAACTATTCTATGTCCCTCTCTCGGGTTTATGCCGGTGGTTTCAGTATCAAGAATAATCAAACGTTCTTCTTGTTTAAGATCGGCTTTGGACTCATTGTTACTCGAAAAACTACTCATACTCACAATAACTATCTCTATCTTTTTTCATTTATAAAATTATTTTTCTGGTATTTTTTGTGGAAATTCTTCTAGGTTTATTTTAAACCGTTCACTGCTATAGCATAGTACAATCAAGGCAACGCTAATGATTATTTGAATAAAAACCCATGTTAGCGAAAATAACTGCCAATAAAAATAGGCAACCATATGGGTAAGTAAATCAAACAATAATGCCACAATAATAATTGTTCGGCAGTGTTGCCACGCTGCTTGTACCCAATTAGCTGCTTCAGGCCTACGTAAGCTAATAATAAGCACTACAAACAAGCCAATAGCTCCCGAAAGTAAGCTTAAGTAAAATAAGGAAGTTTCGGGATAAATCCAAGAAATAATACTCACTCTATCACGCATATTGGTAACTGACATCAACCAAACGATATAACCACGTAAAATGAATAACAATACCAAATAAAAACGTTTAGATAGTTTTAAACAATCATAACTATCAAAATCTTCAACCGAATAACGTTGATACTTTTTGGAATATTTATTGCTCACCCAACGTCCTTACGGTTTTTTGTCGATTTACGTTCAAGCTTTAAATATTCTTGCCCTGCTGTAATTGCTTTCACCGCTTTTGAATTAAATTCACGAGTGTATAAGGTATAAACAACCCAAAGGCTCATCACAATAAGTAACAATGGATGAAAAAACCAACAAATTGCTGCTAAAGCAAAATAATAAGAACGCAGTCCATAATTATACGAATGCGCAGCTTGGTCTTGTACAATTGACATTTGTTTTGCATATGCCTTTAAATTTTCATTTAAACCTGAAACATCAATAGGAGCAGCACCTACCATAACATTAACAAAACCATATTGTCGCATAGACCAAGTAAATTGAAAGAATGACAAAACAAAAATTGATACAAGCAAGGTTAACTTAAATTGTATTGCTAAATGACTAGGATGATCAGCATAAGGCATCGATGATATTACCATTTCTAACGTATCAATTTTAGCAAAAAGCGTTAACAAACCAGCGAGTATCAATAAAGTACTTGAAGCAAAAAAAGTGATATTTCGTTCTAAATTCGCCAATAAAGCAGCCTCTCCTACTCTTACCTCTCTGGTGATAACTTCATACATCCAGTAAATTCTGTGTTGATTTAAACTTCGTGCTAAACAATCAGTTGTTTTTGCTTTTTTGCGAGCAAACCACGTATAACCAGACCAGCAAAGGAAAAAAACTAATAAAGCAAAAATGTCAATGATAGATAATGGCATGTAAACACTCATAAAACGGGTAGTTAAAATATCTCAATACAATATTAACTTGTTAATATCAGACTGTAACCTAATACCAGCAATAATTTAGCTTATCTTTTAAAATAATTTATTCACTGCTTCTACTCTTGGTAATAGCGATTCAAAATTGATGTATTCACAAGTAGATATTGTGTTAATGAATTAAATTTGTAACAATTCACCTAAAATTTGTACGGGTTATTTTTATGTCATAACGATTTGAGTTTAATTCTACTTAACTCAACGTACTAGAATTACAACAATAAAATAATAAATATAAAAATCAAAAACTTACGGACGATTTATGCAAAAGCTAAGTTATAATAACTTATTAGTGCTTTTTGTTGCTTTTTTGCTGGTATCACCAATCTCAGCTGTACAAGCAATCGATGTACTTACTCTCAACCAAAACATACCATTACATCCTTTAAATATTCCCTACGCTAACGGGCAAATCACAATTGACGGTGAATTAGACGACAACCTTTGGTCTAACGCCCTACCAATAGAGCTAAGTATTGTAAATAATCCATGGAATAACCTTGCTAGCCCAATAAAAACAACAGCAAAATTGATAGAAAATGGTAAATTCCTTTATGTGGCATTTGTTGCCGATGATCCTACCCCTGAGAATATTCAAGGTTTTTTCACCGACCGTGACAATGCTTGGTCTCATGATTTAGTGGGTATTAAACTAGATACACACAATAACCGTCGTTTAAATTATGAGTTTTTTGTTAATCCCTACGGTGTACAGAACGATGCAACTTTCAATGAAATAACCAGCCAAGCGAATACTTCTTGGGATGGCCTTTGGTTTTCTTTTGGTAAAAAAACGGAGCAAGGTTATCAAGTAGAAATAGCAATTCCCTACAATATATTAAATTTTGAAAGCGACGGACAAGAAAAAAAATGGGCTATAGAGCTTGTTAGAACCTACCCTAGAGATACAAATTTACGCATCTCTAATGTTCCTATTAATCGAGACAATCCTTGCTGGCTTTGTCAATACCCAGAAGCAGTAGGCTTTAAAAATGCCAATATAGGAAAAAACATACGTTTAACACCATCATTAACAGCAACCAGAGATGAGACGCGTGATATTTTTGCTGATACCAGTGACGTAAAAAGTAACTGGTCTGCTGATAATGATATTGAAGCTGGTCTTGATTTACGCTGGGGAATCAATGCCCATAACTTATTAAATGCGACAATAAACCCTGACTTTTCAACGGTAGAAAGTGATAGTGGTCAACTAAACGTTAATACTAATTTTTCATTATTCTATGAAGAAAAACGTGCCTTTTTCTTAGATAACAGCGACTATTTCAGTAGTGATTTTAACTTGGTTTATACCCGTAACATCGCTAACCCAGATTATGGCATAAAAGTAACGGGTAGGGTTGATAAACACAGTTACGGTATTTTTAATACCAATGACACTGAAACCAACATACTTTTACCTGGCAACTTAGATTCTCGCCTCGTTACTTTAAACAAAAAAAGTAACACAAGTGCGTTGCGTTATCGGTATGATTTTGATGAAAACTTAACACTGGGCTCTATCGCAACATTACGTTCAGCAAATAACTACCATAACTATGTTGTAGGTATAGATGCACGCTACCGTTTGTCTGATTCTGATGCAATAAAAGCACAAGTATTGAACTCAGACACCTTATATCCTAACGAACTAAGCGCAAACATGCCCTTTAAACATAACAATAACAGTTTTACTGACCAAGCATTTAAATTAAATTACACCCATAACTCAGAATATTGGTTAATTGAATTGGATCATCAAAATATTGGGGCTGATTTTCGTGCTGATTTAGGTTATATGCCAAAAGCGGATATAAAGATAGATCAAGCTGTATTAGAAAGAACATTTTATTCTGAACAAGATAGTATCTGGCAAGAAGCAAGAGTTTCAGGTGAGTGGAAAATCATTCACAATACTAATAACGAATTAATTGAACGCGAGTTAACAGCTGGTTTTGCTATTGATGGGTCTCTACAATCAATACTTGAATTATACTTAATTCATAGTGAAAAAGTCGGCCTTCGTCATGATCACAACAATTCAAATATTGATAATAACACCACGTCTTTTAATGAAAATCAGTTTAAGTTGTATTACAGTGCCAATATCAACAACCGTACCTATATTTCTCTTGATATGGCGCTTGGCGATAAAATTGATTATGCACATAATCGTTTAGGCGATTTAACTGAAGCCACGGGTAATATCACTGTTTTTGTAACCGACCATTTAGAAGTAGATTTTTATCAAACCTACAGTAAACTAAATGCTCAAAATAACAATAAAGATATTAACGTTTATAAAGCAAATATTTCAGAATTACGTTTATCTTACCAATTTGATATTCAAAGTTACCTAAAACTCAGTCTAATTTATAATGATGTTGACTATTTTAACGATGAACACATTAAAGATTTATCAAGCCAACTTATTTATGCTTATAAGCTTAACCCACAAACTGTATTTTTCTTAGGTTACTCTGACAATAGCTATCAAGACAATGACTTAACTAAGTTAACCCGTGCAGAAAAAACCTTTTTTACAAAAGTTAGCTATGCTTTTTCGCTGTAAGCATATTCACCTAATAATTCACGCGTTTAGCAATTATAAGTGCGTGAATTATTTGAAGCCTCTGAATATTAAACACCTATTTATTTTATATTAATGCCTTAATTCCTTGCCCTAATCCTGCCAGTGTTAATGGATACATCTTGTTTGCAACTAGTTGCTGCATTATTTGAATGGATGCATAATAAGACCATTGTTGCTCTGCTTGAGGATTTAGCCAAATTACTTTGTCGAAATGGTCGGTTAACCTTTTCATCCACACACTGCCTGGTTCTTCATTCCAATATTCAACACTACCACCAGGGTAAGTAATTTCATATGGTCCCATAGTCGCATCACCCACAAAAATCACCTTATAATCACGACTATAGGTGTGTAAAACTTGTAGTAAATCTATTTTTTCAGTTTGCCTTCGACTATTATCTCGCCAAACGTTTTCATAAATACAGTTATGAAAATAAAAGAATTCTAAATGTTTAAATTCACCATGAATTGCAGAAAATAATTGTTCGCACACTTTTATGTGGTCATCCATTGAACCACCAATATCAAAGAACATCAGCACCTTGATGGCATTATGACGCTCTGGTTTCATTTTAATATCAAGATAGCCAGCATTTCTTGCAGTTGATGCAATAGTATCATCAAGGGCGAGTTCTTCACTCGTGCCCGTACGCGCAAACTGCCTTAATTTACGCAATGCCACTTTCATATTACGAGTGCCTATTTCTACATTCGCATCTAAATTTTTAAATTGGCGTTTATCCCATGCTTTCGTTGCTTTTCGATGCCTAGAGCCTTCTTGTCCTATGCGGACACCTTCTGGATTATAACCATAAGCGCCAAAAGGAGATGTACCTCCTGTGCCTATCCACTTATTACCCCCTTGGTGTCTTTTTTCTTGTTCTTTTAGTCGCTCCGCCAGCGTTTCCATTAATTTATCTAAACCACCTAACGCAGATATTTTAGCCTTTTCTTCATCAGTCAGTTGTTTTTCAAGCTGCTTCTTTAACCAATCTTCTGGTATTTTTGATAGATCTAACTCTAAACTTGCCACTCCTTTAAAGTAATCAGCAAAGGCTCGATCAAATTTATCAAAGTGCGCTTCATCTTTAACTAAAATGGTTCGACTTAAACTATAAAAGTCATCAATATTTGCAAAAACAACGCCTTGCTCTAACGCTCGCAGAAGATCAAGTAACTCGCGCAAGGTGCAAGGTACTTTGTAATCACGCACCTTACAAAAGAAATCAATTAACATACCAATTCACCTCAAACCTAACGGTGACGCTGGTGCATAAAAGCAAGCTTTTCAAACAAATGAACATCTTGTTCATTTTTTAATAAAGCGCCATGCAAAGGAGGTATCACTTTTTTCTGTCTGGTTTCATGCAATATTTCCTCTGATATATCTTCGGCCAATAATAATTTAAGCCAATCAATAAGCTCCGAGGTCGATGGTTTTTTCTTCAAACCTGGCATTTCTCGCAAATCAAAAAATAAAGCTAGCGCTTCATCTAATAACGTTTTTTTAATGTTTGGAAAGTGCACATCAACAATTGCTTGCATTTCATCCTTTTCAGGAAAATTAATGTAATGGAAAAAACAACGTCTAAGAAAAGCATCGGGTAATTCTTTTTCATTGTTAGACGTTATGATAATAATTGGTCTTTGTTTAGCTATAACCTTTTCTTGCGTTTCGTAAACAAAGAATTCCATTTTATCGAGTTCTAATAAAAGGTCATTTGGAAATTCAATATCTGCTTTATCAATTTCATCAATTAATAAAACGGGGCGGTTATCAGCAGTAAAGGCATGCCACAATTTACCTTTAATGATGTAATTACTTATCTCATTGACTTTTTCGTTACCTAGCTGACTGTCTCTTAAGCGTGATACGGCATCATATTCATATAAACCTTGTTGTGCTTTAGTGGTTGACTTTATATGCCATGGAATAAGTTCCACGTTTAAACTCATTGCTAGCTCTTCAGCTAACATGGTTTTACCCGTACCTGGCTCACCCTTTATTAACAATGGTTTCTCTAAAGCAATAGCGGCATTAACCGCTAATTGTAAGTCATTTGATGCAATATAATTGCTTGTGCCTTGAAATGCGCTCATATTTTTATTTCCAAAAATCATGCTGAGTGATAGTTAATAATAGCGTGATACTTTAATTTTTTAAAATAGTACTAGATAATCATTTATCTATTCCATAAAATTATATAAGTTATAACAAAATATCACTTCTTTTTCTCTCGTAAAGCGCTAATCTTAACAAATATAATTAAGTGAACATAGTCACAGGAACCTGCAATGTCTAATATATTTGAAGATAATTCAACCTCCATAGGTAATACGCCTTTGGTAAAGCTAAACCGCGTAATTGCGAGCAAAACTAGCGATGGCACACCAGCAGCAACCGTGCTTGCCAAAGTAGAATCAAGAAACCCAAGCTTTAGCGTTAAATGCCGAATTGGCGCAGGCATGGTGTGGGATGCAGAAGAAAAAGGCCTACTAAGTCCAGGAAAAGAAATCGTAGAGCCAACAAGTGGTAACACAGGTATTGCGCTTGCTTTTGTTGCTGCTGCAAGAGGTTATGGTATTACTTTGACTATGCCAAGCACAATGAGTTTAGAACGCCGTAAGTTATTATCGGCTCTAGGCGCAAAAGTTGAATTAACTGATGGCGCTAAAGGCATGAACGGTGCTATTGCTAAAGCACAAGAAATTAAAGACTCTAATCCTGAAAAATATGTATTATTAGGTCAATTTGACAACCCAGCTAACCCACAAATTCATGAAAAAACTACTGGCCCAGAAATCTGGCGTGATACTGAAGGTAAAATTGATATTTTAGTTTCTGGTGTTGGTACTGGTGGTACAATTACAGGTATTAGCCGCTATATAAAATTAACAGAAGGTAAGGCAATTTCAAGCATTGCCGTTGAGCCAACTGACTCACCTGTTATTACGCAAAAACTTGCTGGCGAAGAGTTAACCCCAGGCCCTCATAAAATTCAAGGTATTGGTGCAGGTTTTATTCCTGGTAACTTAGATTTAGATCTTATTGATGGTGTAGAGCAAATATCTAATGAAGACTCTATGGCAATGTCACACAGATTAATGAAAGAAGAAGGAATTCTTGCTGGTATTTCGTCAGGTGCCGCAGTAGCTGCAGCAAAACGACTTGCTGAAAAACCTGAAAACTCAGGTAAAACCATTGTGGTAATTTTACCAAGCTCTGCAGAGCGTTATCTATCAAGTGCTTTATTTAGTGATAGCTTTACAGAAAAAGAATTAGTGCAGTAAAAACAATCTAATAGAATCCTATTCTTTAAAGGTGCTTCGGCACCTTTTTTATTGGATAAGTTTTTTAATATACGATGTTTAATCGTATATTAAAAAACTTATATTGAAAAAACTAAGCTATTCACGTTATGCTTAGTTTACACACCATAACCTCACTTAATAACGTCATCTTATGTATAAAAAATTTTCTATTATTTTCGTTTTTCTGTTTTTCCTAAGTGCTTGTGGTGAAGAAGAAATTCACGAAATTGAAAACCCAAAATTTGTTGCTGTTGCTTTTTTTGAAGCTATCTACATTGAGAAAAATATTGAAAAAGCTGCTTCGGTATCAGGCCTGAAATTGGGGCGGTTATTGCGGCATTACAAAACATCTCAGTCAGTTGCTAGGCATCTGTTTAATATGCCTTTTGAAAAAATCATTGAAATAAGACCAGATGATAATGGCGTAAAAATTAGAGAGCGATTTAAAGACAAAATCGCGGTGACCATTTTTTTAGTAGGTACTCACAATGACAGAAAAATAAATCATGTGAAACGCCTTTTATTAATTCAAAATGATGACGATGATTGGATTGTTGACGAAATATTAAAAGACCCCTTCTAAAGAATATTCTTCCTCTAAGTCTTTATAACAATTATTAAAACTCTTTTATTACTAATCGTCTACTATTGTATAACATATCAAACCATTACTCAGGCAAACCAATATGTGCATGCCCACGCTTATAATCGACAGTAATTAAAAAATGTTTCAAAATGTCATAACCAATTATACCTTGAACTTTTTTGCCTTTAATTTTTGAACCAGCCCAATAATGTTGATTAGTTAAAGTAGAATTATTACCTTCGGCTGGTATGGTTACCAATACATTTTCCAGCTCAAATGGACCAAACTTTAATTGTGGAATTCTAAAGCTTTCTGTTTCTTTTAAAGAATTAACTCCCATCGTTATCGTTGACTCGCTTTCTATTCCTTCTAACCACCCCATTTTATTGGCTACTGAACGATCAACTACTAACCCCCCTGAATTTCCAGTATCAAGTATCAACCATAAGTGTTTGTTGTCGGCTAAACCCACTTTAACAATCAACATACCTGTAACTTTCTGTCTTCTTGCTTCTATATTTGGAAACTTAGCAACATCTATAGAATCTTCACTGACCAATCGCATTTTTCTATTAGGATAATCAAACTGAGTAACAAATTTATCAAAAAAACTACTACCAAACAAAAGCCCACTAGAATGATGCCCTAAATTCATTTCAGTAATTTTATCAACCGTAGTTTCAATGCCTAAAAAACTAATTGGAACATTAGTAAATGTAGTTTTATTCTCTACACCAAAAACACCTCTAACTTTTCTTTTACTACCTTTATCTAATGTTAATTGATGCTTTGCAACAAAAGCCTTATTAATACCACTCAATTGAGATCCCGTATCAAGCATTGCATAGGTATCAATATCTGCAATAGTAGCAGGTATTTTCACATGACCATGTTCAAGATTAAAATCAATCCATTCGGTGACTACGGCAGCACATTGATGTGTTAAGAATAAAAAAGCGAGTGGTAATAATACCTTCATAATAAGTCCTTTTATTTGTAAGAATCCGATTTTCATTATGCTAACAACTATACCATATATAATAGCAATCTCACTAACTATGTGATCATTTCTACTTGCTAAAACCACCAACTACATCGTTATTTATTTAGTAATTAGAACAAATAGTTATTGAAATAAATGTCTTGTATTTGGCAATTTTTTCTAGGTATGAAACTGGTATAAATCATCACCGATCGTAAGACCATTCAAATTATTGAAATAGCAGACACAAAAAACCCAAAACTAAGTATAGTTTTGGGTTTTATTAATTTAGTAACAATGATTTAGGTAAATAAATTAACTCATCTATTAAATATGATCTACAGCCATAATTTCATATTCAACTACACCGCCGGGGGTAACAATCTCAATTTCGCTATCGACAGTTTTTCCAATTAATCCACGCGCTATAGGTGAATTAATTGAAATTCTATTTTGCTTAATATCGGCTTCATCATCACCAACAATTTGATATTTAACCTCTTCTTCAGTGTCAATATTCAATAACGTTACCGTAGTACCAAATATCACTTTACCTGTATTAGGAATTTTTGACACATCAATAATTTGTGCATTACCAAGCTTGCCTTCAATATCTTGTATACGACCTTCACAAAAACCTTGCTGTTCACGTGCAGCATGATATTCAGCATTTTCTTTTAAATCACCATGTTCACGTGCTTCTGCAATAGCAGCAACAATTTCTGGGCGTTTAACTGTTTTTAACATATTCAACTCTTCACGCAGCACATTGGCACCGTGAACAGTCATAGGGTATTGACTCATAATTTTATAATCTTTATTGTTGCGCGATTAAAATCCAGCTACATTAATAATGCTAGAGCAGGTATTTTTCGCGCTTGTTTTAAGGTTTAAATTTTCTACAATAATCGCTTATTTACAACGCTTATGCAATTCTTGAATAGATGTTACCGTATTTCTATCATCAGCAGAATGTGCCTGACAAGCAGCAAATGCAGCGTTTAATGTTGTAGTATAAGCAACTTTATAACGTAATGCACCACCACGTAACACTTTAGAATCTTCAATAGCTTTACGCCCTTCCGTTGTGTTAATGATATAACTATATTCACTATTTTTAATTCTATCAAGAATATGTGGACGACCTTCATGTACTTTATTCACTAACCGCACAGGAATATTCGCTTCACCTAGTATAATCGCTGTTCCGTGCGTTGCATCAAGTTCATAGCCTAAAGCAACCATTTGTTTAGCTAAATCAACCACGCGAACTTTATCCGAATTACGCACAGAAATTAATGCTCGACCTGATTTAGGAACAGACTCACCTGCACCTAAATTAGCTTTGGCATAAGCTTCTTCAAACGTATTCCCTACACCCATAACTTCACCTGTTGAACGCATTTCTGGCCCAACTAACGGATCACTTCCATGGAACTTATTAAAAGGAATAACAACTTCTTTTACAGAGAAATAATCAGGAATAATTTCTTTTGTAAGACCTAATTCTTTCAGTGTTTTACCTGCCATAACGCGCGCACCAACTTTAGCTAAAGGAACTGACGTTGCTTTAGATACAAAAGGAATAGTTCGTGCAGCTCGAGGGTTTACTTCAATTAAGTAAACCTCATTATTTTTAACAGCCATTTGTGTATTCATCAAACCAACTACACCCAATTCAAAAGCTAAGTCAGTCACTTGCTTACGCATAATATCTTGAATTTCTTGACTTAAGCTATATGCTGGTAATGAACAAGCAGAATCACCAGAGTGAACACCCGCCTGTTCAATATGTTGCATAATACCGCCAATAACAACATCTGTACCATCACAAATAACGTCAATATCGACTTCTATAGCATCGTCTAGGAAGTGGTCAAGTAACACAGGTGAATCATTTGATACACTTACCGCTTCTGTCATATAGCGACGTAAATCATCTAAATCATACACAATTTCCATCGCACGACCACCTAATACATAAGATGGGCGAACCACTAATGGAAAACCAATAGCCTCAGCTTTAGCCATCGCTTCTTCAAGAGAAGTAACGGTAGCATTTTCAGGTTGTAATAAGCCTAAACGATCTACAGCTTGTTGGAAACGTTCTCTGTCTTCTGCACGGTCAATAGCATCAGGCGAAGTACCAATAATAGGGACTCCTGCGGCTTCTAACGCACGTGCTAATTTAAGCGGGGTTTGACCACCGTATTGCACGATTACACCTTTTGGTTTTTCAATGCGAACAATCTCTAACACGTCTTCGAAAGTGATCGACTCAAAGTATAAACGATCTGACGTATCATAATCGGTAGAAACGGTTTCAGGGTTACAGTTAACCATAATGGTTTCATAACCATCTTCACGTAGGGCTAATGCGGCATGAACACAACAATAATCAAATTCAATACCTTGTCCAATGCGATTTGGCCCACCACCTAAAATCATAATTGATTCTTTATCAGTAGGGTTTGCTTCACATTCTTCATCGTAAGTTGAATACATATAAGCCGTGTCAGAGCTAAACTCTGCCGCACACGTATCAACACGTTTATACACAGGAAAAATATTAGCTTTATGACGTTTCTTACGAATTTCTGCTTCGGCAACACCAATAACATCAGCGAGACGAGCATCAGAGAAGCCTTTACGTTTAAGTTTACGTAAATAATCATCGGTTAGTATTTTTAAACCGCCTTCTGAGACTTTACTTTCTTCTAAAACAATATCTTCTATTTGAACAAGGAACCAACGATCAATTTTGGTTAAACGGAAAATATCGTCAACTGAAAGCCCCAGACGGAATGCATCAGCAATGTACCAAATACGATCTGAACCTGCTTCTTGCAATTCGTGCATTATTTTTGTTTTCGCACCTGGTTGTGTAACATCAACCATTGGGTCAAAACCATTTACGCCCACTTCAAGGCCACGTAACGCTTTTTGCATAGACTCTTGTTGATTACGACCAATCGCCATAACTTCACCAACAGATTTCATTTGAGTAGTGAGTCGGTCTTCACTACCTGCAAATTTTTCAAAGTTAAAACGTGGAATCTTAGTGACAACGTAATCAATGGTTGGCTCAAATGACGCAGGTGTTTTGCCACCAGTAATATCATTCGTTAATTCATCTAATGTGTAGCCTACCGCTAATTTAGCAGCGATTTTAGCAATTGGGAAACCTGTTGCTTTTGACGCTAAGGCTGATGAACGAGATACACGAGGGTTCATCTCGATGATAACCATACGGCCAGTATCAGGACATACACCAAATTGTACGTTTGAACCACCCGTTTCAACACCAATTTCACGAAGTACCGCAAGTGATGCATTACGCATGATTTGGTATTCTTTATCCGTTAATGTTTGTGCTGGGGCAACGGTAATAGAATCACCCGTATGAATTCCCATAGGGTCAAAGTTTTCGATTGAACAAATAATGATACAGTTATCATTTTTGTCACGAACCACTTCCATTTCATATTCTTTCCAACCAATTAATGATTCATCAATCAATAATTCTGACGTAGGTGATAAATCTAAACCACGCGTACAAATTTCATCGAATTCTTCACGGTTATAAGCAATACCACCACCTGACCCCCCCATAGTAAATGATGGGCGAATAATACAAGGGAAGCCGATACGCTTAGACGTTTCATGTGCTTCATCCATTGAATGCACAATTTCAGCGCGAGGACATTCAAGTCCAATGTTTCTCATTGCTTTATCAAAACGCTCACGGTTTTCAGCTTTATCAATAGCATCAGCGGTGGCACCAATCATTTCAACGTTAAATTCTTTTAACACGCCTTTTGCTTCTAACTCTAGCGCGCAGTTTAAGGCTGTTTGGCCACCCATTGTAGGTAGTACGGCACAAGGACGTTCTTTTTCAATAATTTTTCTAACAACTTCCCAATGAATAGGCTCGATATAAGTAGCATCTGCCATATCCGGATCTGTCATGATGGTTGCAGGGTTAGAATTAACTAAAATAACTCGGTAACCTTCTTCACGTAATGCTTTACAAGCCTGCGCGCCTGAATAATCAAATTCACAAGCTTGACCAATAACAATCGGCCCTGCACCTAAGATCAAGATACTTTTTAAATCGGTTCTTTTTGCCATGTCACTATTCTCTCTTATCTTCTCTTGTCAAGGGTGGGTTTAAGCTTGGTCTACTTTACTTTCGGCTTTATATTCATTAATTAGATCAATGAAATGATCGAACAATGGTGCTGCGTCGTGTGGTCCAGGACTTGCCTCGGGATGACCTTGAAAGCTAAACGCTGGTTTATCTGTACGGTGAATACCCTGTAATGAACCATCAAATAATGATTTATGCGTTACGCGTAAATTGGTTGGCAAATTGTCCTCATCAACAGCAAAACCATGATTTTGTGACGTAATCATTACCACATCACGAGCAAAATCTTTTACTGGATGGTTAGCACCATGATGACCAAATTTCATTTTAATAGTTTTGGCACCACTAGCTAAACCAAGTAGTTGATGTCCTAAACAAATACCAAAAACTGGTATATCTGTTGTTAAAAATTCTTTAATAGCTGTAATTGCATAATCACAGGGTTCAGGGTCACCAGGACCATTTGACAAAAAGATCCCATCAGGATTCATTGCTAAAACATCCTTGGCAGACGTTTGTGCTGGCACTACTGTTAATTTGCAACCGCGATCTACTAACATACGTAAAATATTGCTTTTCGCACCAAAATCATAGGCAACCACATGAAAGTCAAACTTTTCTGACTCAGAGAAACCTTTTCCCATAGGGCTACCTAACGACCAGCTACCTGATGTCCACTGATATATCTCTTTTGTAGAAACCACTTTAGCCAAGTCCATTCCTTTAAGGCCAGGAAATGCTTTTGCTTGTGCTAACGCATTATCTTGTGCCGCCGGTAAGCTGTCATCGCTGACATCATCAAGTGTTAGAATACAGCCATTTTGCGCGCCTTTTTCTCGTAATACACGAGTCAATTTACGGGTATCAATATCGGCAATACCTAAAATATTATTGCTAACCAAGTATTCGCTTAAACTTTGTTCACTTCTAAAGTTACTTGCTAGTAATGGTAAGTCTCTGATAACTAAACCTTTGGCAAAAATAGTGTCTGACTCTTTATCTTCACAGTTTGTTCCTGTATTACCAATATGTGGGTAAGTCAGGGTGATAATTTGCTCTGCATAGGAAGGATCAGTTAAAATTTCTTGATAGCCTGTCATTGAAGTATTAAATACTACTTCACCAACAGCCGTTCCCGTTGCACCAATTGCGGTGCCTTTAAATACAGTACCGTCTTCCAGTACTAAAATAGCAGATATAGCCAATGTAACCTCCAAAAAGAAGAAAAGAATGCAACACATATATTTTAAAGGTCATTTAGAGCACTTTAAAATTTCCTTTAAAATAAATGCAAAACAATCACAAAATTTGCACATAAAAAATGTCAAAAACCAGCTTTCCGCTAAACTTTTGACAAAATCCACTTATTTTACGCTTGTAGCTTCCTTACGTCTAGTAAAAATTTTATAAAATGATGTTTTTATGTGATTAAATCATTTTTAACCACGAAACACCTAAAAACAGTAGTTATCTATTACTTTAACCCTAAAACATCTTGCATATCGTAAAAACCATTATCAGCTTCACTCAACCAAAATGCGGCTCTCATAGCCCCTAAAGCAAAAGTCATACGAGAACTAGCTTTATGTGTAATTTCTATACGTTCACCTAAATCAGCAAAGAATGCGGTGTGCTCTCCTACAATGTCCCCTGCCCTTACCGTAGCAAAACCTATTGTTTCTTTATTTCTTTCACCCGTTATACCTTCTCGGCCATACACTGCGCACTTATTTAGATCTCGCCCTAATGTATCGGCTATCACTTGCCCCATTTTTACAGCAGTGCCTGAAGGTGCATCTTTTTTAAATCTGTGATGCGCTTCAAATATTTCTATATCAGTATGGTCACCAATTGCTTTGGCTGTCACTTCAAGTAACTTAAACATTAAATTTACACCTACTGATGTATTGGGTGCCAATACTAAAGGGATTAAATTACTTGCTTTTTTTATCTGGATAATTTGTTCATCGCTAAAGCCAGTTGTGCCTATCACTATTGCTTTATTATGCTTTTGACACCAATTAATATTTTCAAGTGTTGCCTCTATTGAAGTGAAATCAATAAAAACATCTGCATTAGTTAACTGACTTAACTCAGTTGAAGCCGTTAACCCTATAGCGCCAATACCCGCCAATTCACCTAGGTCAAACCCAACAAAAGAGGAACTTGTGCGAACACTACCGCCAACCAATTCAATATTTTCATGTTCATGGGCTGCTTGAATAAGATTACGCCCCATACGGCCACTACAACCTAAGATAGCTACTTTTACTTTCATTTTTTTCTCTATTATTAAATTATTTACTAATAAACTATGACTATTAGACTATTGCTACCCTCTGCTTAAGAACAATTCATTAATCAATTAACTCAAAGGGAAAGTTTAATACGATTAAATTATCTAATTCATGGGAAACCACATTAATTATCTTCAATTGATTACCAATTAAAATTACATGATATATAGCGCAAAAATCAGCAAACGTTTCTCCTTGTTCATCAATGAACGTCCAATGAATACAGGCTAATAATACATGGTCAGTTACTAATGAGTAACTTGCTTCTCTTGCGAGAATATCGCGGGTATTAGCTTGCTTTAATTGGCTAAAAATAGTCTCTAACTCTTGAATACACTCAGCTTTTTTTTCCAGTAACACCACTTTATCTGGAGTATGTAACGTGCAAGGTAAGTGATAGTATTCTACAACATCATTAAGTTTATACTGTTTAAATGCCGTTATATATTCATTAAATAAGCTGACAATTTTTTCCGTTTGCACTTTTACCCTCATCCATTTATATCAATTAAAAAAAAGCCCTCAAATGAGGGCTTTTAAAATAGCTAAACTAGCTAACGACGCTTAGTAACTCAACATCAAAAACTAAGGTTGCATAAGGAGGTATTGCACCTTGTGAACCTTGTTCTCCGTAAGCTAAGTTATATGGAATGGTTAATTTCCACTTACTGCCTTCAGTCATTAACTGTAACGCTTCTGTCCAGCCTGCAATAACACCGCCCACTGGAAATTCTGCTGGCTGACCACGTTCTACAGAACTGTCAAACACATCACCATTAGCAAAAGTACCGTGATAATGAACACGTACAGTACTTGCCGCCGTTGGTTTTTCGCCATCACCTGTTGTAATAACTTCATATTGTAAACCTGACTCTGTTACAGTAACTTCATCACGTTTAGCATTTTCAGCTAGAAAAGCTTCACCTTCAGCTGCTTTTTCTTTAGCAATAGCTTGTTCTTGCTCTTGCAATTTTTTAGAGACTACTGAGAAAGCATCATTTAAATCTTCATCTGATACTTGGCTATCGGCATTAACTAAGGCATCAGCAATACCGGCTTGCACTGCGGTAACATCAAAATCTTTAAATGGGTTGTTACGCAATTGATCACCTAACTGACGACCTACACCATAGCTTACACGTTGTTCTATCGTTTCGAACTTGTTTTCAGACATAACTTTCACTTATTTTTAAATTAATAGGAATTAAATAATTCGCGAGAGTTTATCATAAACCTTTACGGGTATGTAGGGGGCAAGCATGGCTATTTGTTCTTTTTTATAAGCGAATGAATGCAAAACATTACTTCACACATCGATGATTTAACGAATATAATGAGTTAGCAATTTACATAAAGGGTCATCACACCCTAATAAGAATATAATTTATGACCACAACAACGGCTGCAACAGAGTCTACACCAGCTAAAAAAAAACTATTAGCGCTACTACCTTTTGCTGTATTCCTTGGTATATTTTTAGGCACAGGTATAATTCTCACGTTTCAAGGCAGTGATTTTGCTTTTTATCAACTCCCTGCGAGTATCGCTATTATTCCAGCTGTTTTTGTTGCTATTTTTTTAGGCAAAGTCGTTAATAAGGAGCCGATTGAAAAGCAAATAGGACAGTTTATTAGTGGTGCTGGCCACGCCAATATCATTACTATGTGCATTATTTATTTGCTTGCTGGTGCATTTGCTAGCGTAGCAAAAGCAACGGGGAGTGTAGATGCGAGTGTTCAGCTAGGTTTAGCTATTTTTCCAACTTACTTGTTGTTGCCAGGGGTATTTTTAGTCGCTGCTTTTTTATCCACTGCAATGGGGACATCCATGGGGACAATTGCTGCTATTGCCCCCATTGCGCTAGGATTTATTGAATCAGCGGGTATTGATTCGGCTTTAATCGCAGGTTGCTTAATTTCAGGCGCCATTTTTGGTGATAATTTGTCTATCATTTCAGATACCACCATTGCTTCAACTCGAAGCCAAGGCGCGCATATGAAAGACAAATTTAAAGTAAACTTTAAATTTGCTATACCTGCCGCAATTATTTGCCTCGTTATTTTTGCTACTTTGGGCCAAAACATCGATTATGAAATGACAAGCGATCCAGCTGTTTTTGGACTCATTCCTTATATGGTTATTCTAGTGCTTGCATTATCAGGCGTAAATGTCTTTGTCGTACTTTCTTTAGGTATAGTATTAGCAGCCGCTATTGGCATACTAACAAATGATTACCAATTATCAGCTTGGATTAGTGACATCAACTCAGGTTTTTCTAGTATGCAAGATATTTTTATTTTGTCTTTATTTATTGGTGGGTTAAGTGAGTTAATTCGTCATCAAGGTGGGCTGTCTGCTTTAACAAAAGCAATTGAGTCATTGGCAAGAAGATTAAGCCCTAAAAATAAAAAACGTGCTGCTGGCCTAGGTATTGCGGGATTAACCTTTGGTTGTAACTTTTTTACGGCTAACAACACTGTCTCAATTATCATTACAGGTGAAACTGCAAAAGAATTAGCAACTGACGGAGAGCTAACACCTGCGCAATCCGCTAGTTTACTAGATATATTCGCCTGCATTAACCAGGGGTTGTTACCTTACGGCGCACAAGCGCTATTATTAGGTACCACCCTAGGGATATCACCCTTAGCAGTAATTTCTCATGCGTTTTATCCAATGATCTTATTTTTTACTGCAGGCATTGCTTTTTGGAAAATGACTAAAGCTAGCGTTTAATTTCAGCTAGCTTTCGCACTGGTAGTTTGGTTGGAATTTGATTTAATCAAATTTGAGACTAATAATTTATGTTTTATTCTTTGATTAATGTACTGCTATTTTTTGTTACGCCATAAATATCATCGGGATTAAAACCTAACGTTATATGAAAATCTTTGTTTTTCAATAGAAAGTGTTGACGAATCATCTGAGCATCATTACTTTGTGCAACAATAAAATATGTTTCTTTGTTATCTAATTGTACATTACCTAACCCAAGTAGTGTGACATTAACCTCGCCTGAAAAGCTGCCATTGATAACGTCTAAAGACAATAGTTTTTCAATGTCTGTTTTGTCTGCAACTTGATACTCGGGTGGGCTAATTATAGTCATATGAAATAATTGATGATCACGCGCTGCTTGCCGTTCACGGTATTGTTGAAAATTCGCGCCAAGTATAGACTCTAGCTTAGCTAAATATGGCTGTAACTCTGCGCGGCTTACAGTGGCACCTATATATTCTTGTCCTCGGTTATCACTCAACTTAGTAATTTTCAAGCGTAATGTTTTGCTAATTCGTCTTGTTTGTTGCTCTTCTACGTCATTTAATGATTGAAGTGCCTTAGCTTGTTGACTAGTCAATTCGGCTTTACCTGCACTATTAGGTTCAGCTATAGCGCGTGTTTGCATACAGATCAGTAATACTACAATACAAAATTTATACATGGTCAATAAAGCTTTTTTTAT
This sequence comes from Colwellia sp. E150_009, assembly GCF_053543955.1. Classification (NCBI taxonomy): domain Bacteria; kingdom Pseudomonadati; phylum Pseudomonadota; class Gammaproteobacteria; order Alteromonadales; family Colwelliaceae; genus Colwellia; species Colwellia sp. E150_009. The sequence goes on along the minus strand of NZ_JBHFOM010000037.1, from coordinate 21,559 downwards.
GTTATATATTTAGAAAATTGAATATTAATGGTACTTTGCTAATAGCGCTACTAAATCATCTTCTGTTAATACAGCAACGCCTAAATCTTGCGCTTTGGTTAGTTTTGAGCCTGCTTTTTCTCCCGCCACTAAAAAATGCGTTTTGGCTGAAATGCTGCCAGAAACTTTAGCGCCTAATCGTTGCAGTGCAGCTTTCGCTTCAGTTCGCCCCATTTGACTTAACGTGCCAGTTAACACAAATGTTTGTCCTGATAAAGGGAGTTCATCTACTGATTTTACAACAATATCAGGCCATGTCATTTCTGCACTTAATGCCATGATCACAGCCAAATTATGCTCTTCTTTGAAGAAATTAATGATATTTTTAGCAACAATTTCACCAACATCATCAACGGTTTTTAATGCCTCAAAGTTTGCCGTTTGTATTGCAGATAAGGTACAAAAATGATTCGCTAAGTTCGTCGCTGTTGCCTCACCTACTTCCCTAATACCAAGTCCATAGATAAATTTAGCTAAAGTTGTTTCTTTTGCCTTGTCAATGGATGCAATGAGTTTTTTTGCTGATTTAACCCCCATACGATCCATAGTACTTATGTCTGTTTCGGTTAATTTAAATAAATCTGCAGGTGTTGAAATTAATCCTTCATCAACAAGCTGTTCTACTAATTTATCACCTAAACCATCAACGTCATGCGCTTTTCGTGAAGCAAAGTGTTTAATTGCTTCTTTGCGTTGTGCTTGGCAAAACAAGCCTGCAGTGCAACGCAATACCGCTTCTCCTGCTGCACGAGCCACTTTTGAATTACACACAGGGCATACTGTAGGAAACACAATATCTTTAGCATCATCATTACGCTTTTCAAGTACCACAGAAACAATTTGAGGTATTACATCTCCCGCTCTACGTACAATAACAGTGTCACCAATTTTTAAACCTAAACGTTCAATTTCATCTTGATTGTGTAAAGTCGCATTTGAAACAGTTACTCCCCCAACAAAAATTGGCTTTAAACGCGCAACGGGCGTTATTGCACCAGTGCGCCCTACTTGAAATTCAACATCATCAACGATGGTTAATTCTTCTTGTGCTGGAAATTTATAAGCCATTGCCCAACGTGGTGCTCGGGCGACAAAACCAAGCCGTTCTTGTAAGGCAATATCATCAACTTTTAGAACGGTACCGTCTATTTCATAAGTTAATTTGTCTCGCTTATTAAGGATATCTTGATAAAAAGCCAGTACTTCCTCTTGGCTCTCTAACAAGCGAACTTCAGGACACATAGGTAAACCTAACGATTTAATCTGACATAAACGTTGATAGTGTGAATTTTTTAAAAAGGTTGCTTCACTTCCATTTAGAACATTACGCTTAAGTGCACTAACAAAACCAAATCCGTATGCATAAAAATCTAAATTGCGTTTAGCGGTAATTTTTGAATCTAACTGGCGTAAACTACCTGCTGCGGCATTACGAGGGTTCGCAAAAGTTTTCTCCCCCTTTTTAATTGCCGCTTTATTTAATTGTTCAAAACTCGCTTTTGGCATAAAAACTTCACCACGAACTTCTAAAATATCAGGATAATCAATATCACATTCCCCCATAAGCTTCAGGGGAATAGATTTAATTGTTCTAATATTTTCAGTGATGTTTTCACCTGTAGCGCCATCACCACGGGTAGCCGCTTGTACTAACATACCCTGTTCATAACGTAAACTAACCGCCAAACCATCAAGTTTTGGTTCAGCACAAATAACTAAATTTTTATTACTTCCCAACCTGTCTTGAATACGTTTGATAAATGCATCCCATTCTTCAACAGAAAAAACATTATCCAGAGATAGCATAGGTACTTGATGAGTCACTTGAGTAAATACTTTAAGTGCTTCACCGCCTACTTTTTGGCTAGGTGAATCAACAGTTTTTAACTCTGGATGCTCTTTTTCAATAATCAGTAATTCGCGTAATAATCTATCATATTCAATATCAGGTACGCTGGGTTTATCAAGTACATAGTATTGATAATTATAATGGTTTATTTCTTGATGAAGTTCCTTTACTCGTGCTGATAAGGGGTGTATAGACTTGGTTGTTGACATAGATAATTAACTCGATAAAACAAAGAAAAGCGCAATAGCGTTACTGTTTCTATTACTCTAAAAACAGCACTTAATATATAGATTATTATTCAACACTAGCAAGGCGATATTGTCGGTCAAATTCGCGTATTTTACTTATATAATGTTGTTCTGTTTGCTTGGTCATTACATTACGTTTGTCATCAAGTAACTGCGCATTAAATTCTGCGGCTAATTGTTTAGCTGCTGACAACATTTGTTCAAACGCGGCAAAAGGATCACCAGCGTTAGGCAATGTCATAAATAAACTAACCCCTTGCGTAACAAAGGTTTCCATCGTATCTAAATCAAACGAACCAGGGTTCAGCATATTTGCCAAACTAAAGGTAACAGGGCCGTTACCCGCATTGTCTTGATGCCGATGAAAAATATTCATGTCACCATACTTCATGCCCAACGTTAATACACTGGGTAAAAGCGCGGCTCCTGACATTTGGTGGTTTTCAGGCATCACTACACTTAAAATAATAACTTGTGTATCAGGTGCAAGCTTATCAACCTTCTTAGCTGGCGTTGATTCTTTAGCTGGTGTATCTATCTCATCAACATTCACATTGGGTACTGGCTCATCAGCGGTGAGCCCTTCACCAAAATTGATTTCTATTTGATTACGTTTAATCTCTGATGCTGAAGGAGTTTTTGATATAGTTTTTTTATTCACTGTTTTAGTATTTTTTACCACTGACGGTTTAGCCTTTGTAACAGGTTGTTGATACATAGGTTGCTCTAATGAGATTTTTTCTTTTACCGTTTCGTCAGTATTATTTGGATTACTTGGCTTATTATATTCAGTATCATGTTCAGATATTTGTTCTTTAGAAGAAAACCGACTATACGACTCATCATTTTGACCATTTTCTAAATGGCTGATTTCTTCAAGGCTAATCGCTTGTTCAAAGTCTTTTTCACTTTCTACTTTTGGCTCGTTTGCCTGTTTTAATATTTTAACTTGTCCTACGCCATCTTGATCAAAACCACTTCCATCAAAGTTTCTCGATATAGGTTCTACTTTGGTTTGGCTAGTTTTAAGCTTATAAGGGTTTTTCTGTTTTCTAATGGTCCACAAACCATGAATAAAAATAGCAGCAATAATAACACCGCTAAGAATAATTAATGCGTTTCTGAAATTATCTTCCATTTTTATGCCTGTCTTTTGATACTTTAAAGAAAAAGTTGGTATTTTTATTATATAGAGTAAACTCTAACAGAAACAGTGGCATTTTGTAACATGTTAGTATTGTAAATACCTTGAAACAAACTTTATAATCTATTCATTAATATCAATATGTTACTATTTATACATGCCTAATTCACACAAAAATAATTTTCACCCATCACATATTCCCCTTGCCCAAAGTGGTGCGGGGTATTTGTTTAAAGGTTTTGAGCTTATCCGATTAAAAGGGATCCGTCGATTTGTTCTTATTCCTTTATTGATTAATTTAATACTTTTTAGTTGTGCATTCTATTTTTTGTATAAAGAACTTGAATATTACATGGCTACCATAATGGCATGGTTACCAAGTTGGTTAGACTGGCTTAACGTAATACTATGGCCATTCGCAGTTATCACAATACTCATTATTTTCTCATTTTTATTTAGTACTGCCGCCAATTGGTTAGCAGCACCTTTTAATGGTTTATTATCTGAAAAAATAGAAAATATATTAGTCGGTACTACGTCCTCTGACGATAATATGTTAGCCATTATAAAAGACATTCCTAGAACCTTAGCGCGAGAATGGACAAAGCTCGCTTATTATATTCCTCGGGCTTTTGGTTTCTTCATTTTGCTATGGATACTACCCGTTGTGGGCCAAATAATTTGGTTTTTATTCGTCGCTTGGATGATGGCAGTACAATATAAAGACTACCCTTTTGATAATCATAAAATTCCCTTCAACGAGATGAAACAAGCCTTGAAAAAACAGCAAGGATTAAGTTATAGCTTTGGAGTGACTGTAACAATATTTGCCATGATCCCCATTGTAAACCTTATTATCATGCCCGTTGCAATTTGCGGTGCAACAGCGCTTTGGGTTGATCATTACCGTGACGAATTTTTGTCATCTTAGCTTTTATATCATTAGTTTTTATATCATTAGTTTTTATATCATTAATTAGCTCTATCGCACTCTATATAAAAATAATATATATTTAAACAAGTGGAATTAACATAACAGGAAGTGATGAAATGACAAAAGCACGCATGAATAAATATAGTTTGTTCGCTGGGGCAGTTTTATTGAGTGTAAACACCACAGTGTTTGCGCTGGATGCTCCTCACTCTGTTTTTATTCCTGTTATAGATAATGCACATGTTTTTGCAAATTTCACTCATGACATACCTGCTGTTTTAAATTATTTCACCTCTTCATCTGAAGATAAAATAATTGATTTTTATGAGCAAAGATTTGGTGAATCTATTTTTAAAGAAAGGAAGCGAGATCGCCTGATGTTAACTTTTAACAATGAGAATAAAACTATTCGAGTTATTATTTCTCAGCAAAATAGTAAACGCCAAGTTGATATTCTTGTGGATAAAACACCTGAGTAATTTAATAAATAGTTCACCTTGTCAGCAAAGTAAACACGATCATTTATATATTTAAGTAGAGGTTGCTATGTTGCATAATGACTTTCTTTTATGTTCAAAAATATGTGCGAATTGCGTATATTTAATCTATTAAGATAAAATGGTTATATCTTTAGTTCATGGTAAATGTATGTCAACTCGTTCAAATCAAGATAATAAAAAAGAGCTTAGTCCTTGTGTAAGGAATTGTTGTTTGGATCAAAATGACATTTGTTTAGGTTGCTACCGTCACATATCTGAAATTATAGGTTGGCAAGAGAAATCAGAAAGTGAAAAGAAAGAAATATTAGCTTGTTGTAACCAAAGAAAAAGTAAATCTTTTACGAGCTAAGTTAAGATTCATTGTATTAAATTGAAAGCGTCAAATCGAGTTTTAAACCACCCACTAGGGTTTTAAAACTCGATAAACGTTTACAAGCATAAGCTGAATAAGTCTTAACTTGATCTTTCATACTCGATTAACAGTACTCAATCAAATCTGACAGTCGCAAATGTGCCAAAAGCAGACATTACAGTTGCTACCTTTAATTGCCCAAGGCATACTCAATCTTTGGTTGGTGTTTTGGGCAAAATTTGCACCTGCTATTTATTGAAATTATTCATTATTTGGAGGAGCGATAATGAAGTTGTATCGATTTGAGAAGCTTGAAGAAGGACGATGTGACACGTTGGTTAATAAACAGTTATGGCTGGCTCGGCCAGACAAGTTCAAAGACGAGTTTGATTGTCGTATAGCAGGTCTGAGCATGCCATCTATGTCACCTGAGAGCTATCGTCTACTTAATGACTTCCTCCGAAATTACTATCACGCTGAATTTAATTATTCAGATTCAATCTTAACCAAGGATTTTGTTGAAAAGCTAAAAGAATACATATCCAAATGCTATGCTAAAGATCGGTTTCCCGCCAACTCTCCTGAGTATTTTGATGCAATATTAGGTAATGCTTATTTAGCTAATTTTTTTAAGAAAAATTTATTTAAACCTGTGGGGATTTGCTGCTTCTTTTCTGGAGATTCTGATGATCCTGAAATGTGGAATAACTATGCTGATAAACAGGGGTATTGTATTGAGTATGAATATATGCAAGATGAACGTAGTAATATTCGCCCTGTAACCTACTCTTCACGCGAGCATTGGGGAGGGAAATATAATGGAGAGTTTATTTCCGCCCGTGAACTCGCGCTTTGCCCTGAAGAAGCGTTAACTAGGTTGTTTACAACAAAAGACATTAATTATGTGCAAGAAAAAGAGTTCCGCCTTGTAGAGCCAAGAGCTTTGCAACATGAAAATGATCAAACAGGAATAGAAGTCCCATTCCCAGAATACCTTAAGCCAATAAGAGCTATTACAGGTGTCGAGTTTTATAATAACGCACAGAATTTATTGGATAAATTTGATTTAGTGATTCGTAGTCTTGATGTAGAAGTTACTTCATTTTCGCAACCAAGAAAATAAATGATGCTGTTTAGCCAATTCGCATTGTTTGCCACAGAGATTGCAATCGAATGAAATGAAAAGGACGTGATGTCCCCTGATTAATCGTTTGTCACTTCGGTATGTCCGCTAATCGCTCATAACTGCCTGTCAGGTGAATTCCAAACCTATTCATAGAAATTGTAAGATCAGATATGAGCTACTACACATAAGCAGACACAGAGTTTTCAACGTCCCATAAATTTTACTGTTCGTCTAATACAGACATCACCCATTCTGCATTGTCATTAAAAAATTGTTTATCAGCAGTACTGGTATTCTTCATTGCGGCTTTCATTTTTGTCATGTTTTTTTCCATATCAGCCAATTGCTGTTTCATTTCATCAACCATTGAGCTAGGTGCATTACTCGCTTTCATCTGCGCTATATTCTGTTTAAGCATTTGCATCATAGAGTCAATATCAATGCCTTGAGGCATATTTTGCATTTGATAGTTCATCAAACCGCCCATAACACGCATAGCCACATCATAATATTCGTCAACATTTGAAAAACCATGCTGATCTAACATTGATTTGATTTTAGGGTAGGCTTTTGAATGTTTAAGCTGAGCTATGATTTTGTCGGGCTGATATAAATCAAAGTCTTCAAGTGATGATAATTCAGGATAATTAACTTCTAAAGCTTCCCATTGTTCTGACATGTGTTGAAACGACATGATTAATTCTTTGGTTAGTACTTTCTCTGCTTGGCTAGCAGCTGAAAAAGTAATTAACACTAACATCATAATTATACTTAATCTGTTCATATTAATATCCTTTTATATTGCGTATTTGTGGAAATTCAAACATATTTTACGTTCATAGCAAGATAAAGTAAAAAGCAACTTTGTGCTATGGTAAACTATCAGGCAATATTCGGCTCAGTGATGTATTCAGTGAACCATTAGAAACATTTAAAACCTATCTGTATAAGTACTTATTCAAGGCGAACCATGAAAAAAACATTTTTATTAACTCATAAAAAAATCAAAACACCAAGACTGATTGATTCCATTAAACATGAAGTAAAAAAATACTTGAAAAGAGAAAGAAATAAGCCATTACCTGATGGTGCCGACTTTTGGGATTTTGACTGTAAATATGGGCATACTCAAGACAAAGCTGAAGTTATTCATGTTTCAGCACTCAATAAAAGTATTGATGATGCGGCTCAGCATAAATTAGAAAGTTTTTATTTAGAAATTTTAGCAAAACCCGCAAATAGAAAAGAAAAACCACTAGAGGATTAAAGCACTATGGTAGAAAAATTTGATAAAAAATTTAGTTTTTATTCTTTAAATTACTAACTGATTTCTTTGGAATATAAAATTCACAAGCTCCTCGAGTAGCAATAGTAGGCTGATCCCAAGCGCCACAAATATCTTTTTGGTTTTCAGGGGTTCTGGTGAATTGTTGGCATTTTCCACATCGGTTCATTTTTTGCTCCATTAAGGTTTCCTCCATTCCAATAAAATAAGTAACTCAAAGTAAACAGAACCTTTATTGTAACGTTAAAAAACCTCTACTATTTTGATTGTAATCAAGCCTTTCAAATTTTTAAAACCCTTCTCAAAATAGAAAAGCGCTAATAAGCGCTTTTTTATTCAACAACAGTATAAATGCTTACTATCTGTTAGCCTGTATGAACAATACGTTTCGCAATTAAGTCTTCAACTACACTTGGATCGGCAAGTGTTGATGTATCACCTAAACTATCTACGTCATTCTCAGCAATTTTACGTAAAATACGACGCATAATTTTTCCTGAGCGTGTTTTAGGTAAACCAGGAGCCCACTGTAAATAATCAGGTTTAGCAAAGCGGCCTAATTCTTTAGCAACAAACTCTTTTAATTCTTTATTCAATTCATCAGACTCTTCGGCATTCGCCATCAAGGTAACATAACAGTATACGCCCTGCCCCTTAATTTCATGCGGGTAACCAACAACAGCAGCTTCAGCTACAGCAGGATGAAGCACTAATGCACTTTCAATTTCAGCTGTGCCTAAACGATGTCCTGATACGTTTAATACATCATCAACTCGACCTGTAATCCAATAGAAACCATCTTCATCGCGTTTAGCACCATCACCAGTAAAGTAGTTACCTGGATATTGGCTAAGATAGGTTTGATAGAAACGATTATGATCGCCATATACTGTGCGTAATTGCCCCGGCCAGCTAGCTGTCATCACTAATAAACCTTGGTTTTCGCCCTCAAGTGTATTACCGTCTTTATCAAACAACGCTGGTTGCACACCAAAGAAAGGTTTACCGGCACAGCCTGGTTTCATATCGACAGCGCCAGGCAATGAAGTAATTAAAATACCACCTGTTTCTGTTTGCCACCATGTATCAACAATTGGGCAGTTGCTTTTTCCAACAACTTCATAGTACCAATGCCATGCTTCAGGGTTAATTGGCTCACCTACTGAGCCCAATAAACGCAATGAAGAAAGATCTGCTTTCTCAACTAGCTCGTTACCCACACTCATTAAGGCACGAATAGCCGTAGGTGCTGTATAGAAAACATTAACTTTATGCTTTTCACATACTTGCCAGAAACGTCCTGCATCAGGATAAGTTGGTACACCTTCAAATACTAACGTAGTTGCGCCATTTGCTAATGGGCCATAAAAAATATAAGAGTGACCCGTTATCCAACCAGCATCGGCTGTACACCAGTAAACTTCACCTTCTCTATAGTCGAATACATATTTATGGGTCATAGCTGCATATAAAATATAACCACCACAAGTATGTACCACACCTTTAGGTGTACCAGTAGAACCAGAAGTGTATAAAATAAATAATGGATCTTCAGCATCCATCACTTCAGGTTCACAAACAGCAGGTAAATTAGCTACTGCGTCTGCATAGTTGATATCTACTTTCTCATTCCAAGGAACATCTCCCCCTGTACGAGTAACAACAATAACTGAATGCACATCAGGACAATCAGCAACAGCCGCATCAACATTCGATTTCAGTGGAATATGCTTACCACCACGTACTGATTCATCAGCAGTGATAATAACTTTACATTCAGCATCAAGTACACGAGCTTTGATTGATTCTGTAGAAAAACCACCAAAAACAACAGAATGAATTGCGCCAATACGAGCACAAGCTAACATAGCGTAGCCAACTTCTGGGATCATCGGCATATAAATACAAACGCGATCACCTTTTTTTACGCCGCGCTCTTTTAGTAAGTTAGCAAAACGACAAACATGATCATGCAATTCTTGATAGGTTACTTTTAAGTCATCGCTAGGATCATCACCTTCAAAGATAATAGCAGTGTCATTCGCTTTAGTGGCTAGATGACGATCAATACAATTATAGCTAACATTAAGTTTTGCACCTGAAAACCAATTAATTTCTGAATTTTTCAAATCAACTTGGCTAACACTATCCCAAGGCTGATACCAATCAATAAATTCTTTAGCTTGCTCCCCCCAAAATACATCGGGTTGTTCAATAGATTGCTTGTACATAGCATCATAGGTTGCGCTATCAATATAAGTATGCGCTTTAGCTTTTTCTGAAACAGGATAACAAGGTTTTAATTCGTTCATGAAATATTCCTTCAGGGTTGTTAGTACCCATTGTAATAATTTTTATTTGATACTTTATTTAAATAAGTAAGATTGTGTTAATGCTAATTTTTTTACAGTAATTTTTATATACGCCTTTAGTCTTAAACTAAAGCGATAGTGCAGTACTTTAGTACTATTCCAGCAGTATAATATACAGTTAACTTACGGCTGAAATGATAACTGCTTATAGGCTATAACAGCTTTATATAATAGGAAATATTAGCATTTTTAGAAACAGCCGCAGGAGGATTTGATTCGTAAGATTATCGCAACTAATAAATATTAGTTATATTGAGTATTAATTTTAAAAAGCGCCCGAAGGCGCTCAATAATTATGGTACAGACTTAAAACTAGTTAAGCATCGCTAAACGTACTTGTTGTTGTCTTTCAAAAACCTCCTGCTCGCGTTCTACATATTTAACCCATTGTTGAGCTGTTTTTTTAATTTTGGGTAACTGTTCAGCTTTTACAAAAGCATCTAGCGATTTATTAAAGTCATTTAAATTAAAGTTTGCCATACCTTTGGCCAAATACATATTACCTAAATATTCTGGATTACTTTCACTTTGAGCTTTAACAATCGCTTGATCAGCAGCCGTAATAGCTTCTTTCCATTGCTCAGTATTTAAATATGTTTGTGCCAATAAGGCGTCATATTTTCCAGTATCTGCAATACTCGATAATTGATTCAGTACTACAATCGCTTTTTCTGGCTCTTTTGCACTGAGATAAGCACGAGATAATAATGCTAGGCTATCTTCTTGGGCAACAACAACGCCTTGCTCTATCGCTTTATTTAGTAAGCTAGCAGCTTTAAATGGCGCTCCATGAAATTGGTATAATTGAGCAAGTGTTATAATCTCACTTGATTTTGTTATATAACCTGCTTGATAGGCTGCTTCCATTACTGCAATTTGTTTATCTTCTTCGCCAATTTCACCGTACATACCCGCAAGCTGTAACCAATATTGTGGTTTACTGTATAAACGTACCAACTGTTCCATAACTTCTGTAACTTGCTTTGGCTGATCCAATTCATAATGTGTAGCGCGTTTTAATACCAGCCAGTTTTCTTTTGGTTGTTTATTTTTTTCTGCAGCAACCTTAATTGCATTTTCAATATGCATCAAACTATCAACGTACTGCTTGTCTTGATAATAAATTTGAGCAAATAGCATTTCTTGATTAGCCGTTAATGCTTTAAATTGCGTTTCTTTCCATGCTTTTAAATGCGATAGGGCTTTTGCGTAATCTTGTTTTTGCATTGATAATTGTGCAAGTGAATAACGTGTAGAACTAAGCAAGGTATCTGGAATAGCACTCTCATCGCTAATCACTTTTGTAAAACTTGCTATCGCATTATCAATATCATCATTCGCGTAATGCATAAAACCGTAGAAGTTATAAAGCATGGCTTGTTCATAGCCGTTTAAACTATCAATTTGCCCTTCCACTTCACTTAATACAACAAAGCCTGCTTCTTTGTCACCGTCATCACTTAGTTTCTGTGCTCGGGCAAGTTGCGTATAAACACGGTTTCGCATTGCAGGCACTTTTTTACTCGCACGATAACTTTTGTGTTCTTGTTGACTATTTGCTTGCCCAGTCTCGGTTTGACTATTATTGTTTGCCATTACATTATTTGATGAGAACAAGACTATCAAACTTAATGTTGACGTTAATAATAAGGTGTTTTTCATCTTCATAATTTTTTCCCATTCGCTATTTTTATGTAAAACTTTGGTTATCCGTCTATTTCAAAGCTAATTTTATTTTGTACCCCAGCAACCGCCATTGCTTCACCGTCAACGACTCTAGGTTTGTATTTAAACTTAACCACAGCGTCGAGTGCTGCACGGTCAAATACCCCTTCAGGCTCTGCATGCACAACAATAGGATTTGTTACGGCACCTGTTTTAGTTACCGTAAATTCAACAACAACAAACCCCTCAATTCCTCGGGCTTGTGCTCTACGTGGATACACAGCTGCCACTTTTACAATAGGTAAGTAATCCCCATCACCACTATCCAAATTCAAACCTCCAGCCAAACCTGAATCTGTTTGAATATCGGCAGCAAAGCTATTTTTTGCCGCTGCGGCATTGGGATTACTTTGCTGCATTGGTGGTGTTGTCATTTGCGGAGGCGGCTCTTTGGGTTTAGCTGGTTTTTGTACCTTGCGCTCTTTTTTTACAACAGACTCATCTTTTTTTAAGCGGATAAAATCAAGTACATTTCCTTTAATTGGTTCCTTCATTACGTCATTACCGCCAGCGATAAGCTTTTGCATTCCCCAAAGTAAAATAAAAGTCATACTTAGTGCCATGGCTCCAGCAATAACATATCGAACACCACTACGAACTATAATTGTAGACACGTAAATATCTCCCACTTTTGTTATGCGTCTTGCGCAGCAATAGATACATCAAACACACCAGCTGCACGCGCTGAATCCATTACTTTAATTAAAGTATCTGTTGTTGATTTTTTATCTGCTTGAATAACAACTGTTCCTTGTGGGTTTTCAGCTTTTAATCGTTCAATATTTGCCTGTACGCTACGAATATCCACTTTACGCTTGTTGATCCAAATATCACCTTTATCACTGATGGCTACTAGGATATTAGCGCGTTCTTTTTTTACTGCTGTCGCCGCTTCTGGACGATTAACATCAATACCCGCTTCTTTAACGAACGAGGCCGTTACAATGAAGAAAATTAGCAATATAAAAACCACATCCAGCATGGGGGTCATATCAATTTCTTCTTTTTCTTCTTGCGCTTGGAGCATTTTATTTAAATGACGCATTTCTTATTCCTACTTTATTAATACACAACCCTTAATCAACAAATGATCAGGATACATACCTTGAAGACATACTTTGAAGGCACCGTTTACTTAATACTTTTAATGTTTAACAATCAGGCTATCTGCTAATAACTCTGTTTCTTTTTTAGCATTGCGTTTTATCCAAGCAACCGTAAATACCCCAGATAATGACCCAACCATACCCGCCATTGTTGGAATAGTAGCTCTTGAAACACCAGATGCCATTGAACGTGCATTTCCACTTCCTGAAATAGCCATCACATCAAATACTTCAATCATTCCCGTCACTGTTCCCAACAATCCCAACAAAGGACAAAGCACCACAAGTGATTGAATAAGAACAATATTCCGATTCAGCTTAGTTGCACCGCGCGAAATTAACGCGGTGCGAATTTGCTCACTGTTCCATGAAGTATGCTCAGTTCTGTTTTCCCATGTTTTAATCAAATGTTGTTTAACACTTTTATAGCTTAATGAAATAAAGACAAAGCGTTCAAAAATCATTAACCACATGATAAAAATCACAAAACCAATCACAGTTAAAACCTGCCCACCAGTGTCCATAAACTCAACTATTGCATCGTACATTTCAGCTAAGGCAATCACGTTTTATGCTCCTTGACCTGCTAATGCTGCATTTTCAGAGCGTTGAGCGATTATTCCAGTGCTTTCCTGTTGTAAAATATTAATAATATTTTTACTGCGACTATTTAAGTAAGCGAATAGGAATACCATAGGAATGGCAACAACAAGACCAAGTACTGTTGTTACTAATGCCTGGGAAATACCACCAGCCATTAATTTGGGGTCACCTGTACCAAATAAGGTTATTGCTTGGAATGTATTTATCATGCCAGTTACTGTACCTAACAAGCCGATTAAAGGGGCTACAACAGAGATAATTTTAATCAAAGTGAGCATGCTAGACAGTTTGGGTAATTCTCGTAAAATAGATTCAGAAAGTTTTAACTCTAATGTATCTATATCTAAACCTGGGTTGTTATCTTTAACTTGCATGACTCGTCCTAACGGATTGTCATTTGAAGCTTTATCTGATTTAAGTTGACGATTAACTTTGGCACCAACTGACACTAAATTAATGAAACGTACTAACGCAATGAGTAAACCCACAGCACCAATAGCTAAAATGATGTAACCAACGACCCCCCCTTGATCTACTCGTTCACGTGTGTCTGGTGCTTGTACAAGTAAACTTAAAATTGAACCACCCGTTGGATCTAACGCAAAAGCAGTGGTTTCTTTACTGGTTGTTAAAGCATCAACTGTCGATAAATAGCGGTTTGCTGGTTGTCTAATTAACTCAGCTACAGTGCCCGTTTCATCGATGTATTCTAAATACTTACCATCAGCAATTAAATTAAAGCCACCAACACGTGTAACATCAGTATTTTTTCGTTCACCATTAGCTAAAACGACTTCACGATTAAAGGTATGAATTTTTCCGCTTTCAGTCATTTCTCTTTGTAACTCAAACCATAAACGTTCTATTTCTTCAATTGAGGCTAATTTACTGCTTGACCCCATGCTCTGAGAAAATTCATTTAAGAACTCGCCACGAGCTGGTATCTGCGCCGATATTACTGAGGTTTGAAATTTACTTTGAGTATCGCCTGACACTTGCTGTAATACACCAAACAACTCTTTTAATTCGCCTAAACGTTTGTCAAGTGCATCAGTTTTATTTGCTAATTCAATTTCATTATCAGCAAACAACTGCTCTAATTGTGCACTCAGTTCTATCGCTGAATTTCTTTTACTTTTAATGTCATCAAGCATTGATTGTTGTTGGTTTACTTTGGCTTTAAACTCAGCTTCTCTTGTTTTATTTTGTTTAGATTGAGCAATTTTTCCCTGCTGAAGCTGGTTTAATAAATCGTCTAAGTTAGTCGCTTGCTGAGCCACACTTACGCCACATACCATGGCAAGAGAAAGAGTGAGCGAAGTGATTGTTTTTTTACAATGTTGGCTAATAGTTGTAATCGATTTAACCGTTTTAATGATAGTCATGATTGTTACTCTGCTATAGCTTGGCTTGGGTGTTTGTTAATGGCACCATAATTAAATCAGGTGCTAATTGTTTACGCGCAATACGAAGAGCTTTATTGACACCTAAACGGTAGTCTTGTGAAAGCGTTTGCCATTGTCCCGTAGTTTGATCCCACTGACCTAATTGACTACCGTCACGTGTTTGATAAATAAAACTCACTCGGCCAACACGTAAAAAGTCTACATCCATCTCTTGTCCTCCAAGGGCTAAAAGACCACTATAAGCTTCAATAGTACGACCGTAATCAACTTCAACTTGGTAAGCTTCAAGAACACGACGAAACTTTTCAGCCACAGAAATATCTGCTCGAATCATCATGTCATTTAAGTCATTTAGGCGCTTACTACGTTCTTGTGGTAGAAACGGAACATCAAGCTTGACAAAGTTTTCTAATGTAGAAATCATACGAGCCATTAAAGGAGAAACTTGTCGTTCAATAACGCTAACTTCTTCCATTGACTTAGCCAGTTGGCTTAGCTCTGCCATTTGGTTATCAAGCTGCGCTTGCATTTGTTGGTTGTATACAGTTAAACCGTCAAGTTCTTTAGTAACAGTATTAAACTGCTGTAATTTAGTTTGCACTTGCTCGGTTAAACTGTTTACTTTTAACTGTGAATTAGCAGCTGATTGGTTTATTTTTTGCCCTGCTGCAACCACTTTATCAAGCTGTTCATCTTGGTTAGCACTAGCATTAAGCAAGGTAATAGTACTAAAGCTAAGCATTAAACTTGCTTTGGCAAGGTGTGATAATTTCATCGATTTACCTATCTCTTGTCATAAAATAATTGAGGTAAGTCTAACGAGTAAATGTGACACTTAAGTTATAGAAATATGACGGTTAGGTTTCAGTAATATTTCATTTTTATGAACTGTACTTTAATTGAACTGACGTGTGGTTACGTTGATTTTGAAGCTCACTAACTCACGGTGTTATTGCTAATTCACAGGGAGATTTATTGGGAAAAAAGCGAATGGTAATTGAACGCTGACTTATTAGGTAACACCAGCACAATTAATGATGTATTCCAGTGCTCCTGTTACTGCGGCAACCTGTGCAAGAATACAGTTTTCATCATCTGACTTAGGGCTGTCTGGATAAACTTCGGTAGTGGTAACATAGGTTGCATCGGTTAGCCCCATACATAACCCTAACTCTCTTCCTGCATAATTAATAACACCACATTGTGCTAATTGAACACCAATAAGCTGACCGTTTTTATCGGCAGGCGCTATATGAGTAACTTTTTCTACAGCGGTAATAATAGCCTGCTGAAAATCAACTTGGGGGTTGAGCGTGTCACCGACTAAATAAAACCCATCAGGAATGTTCCAATTCTTTTGTTCTATAGCATCACGCGCTGACAGAGCTGGCCTAAATACAGTATTGTCTGTATCTGTTGTTTCATGTAAATCAATATGCGCAAAAATATCAACATCAAGTGATTGTATAAAAGCCATTAAATTAGCCGCTTCTTGCGAAGGACTATTTTCATAAAATGAACGATTAGGGTCTATCGCATTAGGATTCCAGCGATTAATAGTTTCATAACCCCATGGACTAACGCAGGGAGCAACAACCAAATTAAATAATTGACTATAATTAGCACATTGCTGGTTATCTGAGTTAAGTGCTTCATTCTCTAAAAAGCGCAAAGCACCTTGTACACCACTCGTTTCATAGCCATGTACTCCTCCCGTAACCAGTAGCGTTTTTTTATCACGTTGCCAATGTTTACTTTTTAATGCAAATAATGGGTAACGTTGTTTATCTACAGGTAAATAACCATATTCCACAATGTCAAAAGTAGGTGATAAAAGGGTAATTTTACTAATAACCTCGTCTTGATACGAACGTTTAATGGTTTGTTGTTCAAACCATTTTAGCTTATCAATTTCATTCCATTTTTGCCCTAATGTACCAATAGAATTTTCAACGTTGTTTGTCATACTTTACCCATTTTAATTTATTGCTTTGTTCTGTTAGCTTATCTACTTATCCTTTAGCATTCGCGGCTCTTATTATTTAGAGTCTGCACGACCCATAAATTTATGCTCTGCAGTATTTATTTTGATCTTATCGCCATTAGAAATATGCTCTGGCACTTGTATAACTAAACCCGTTGATAATGTTGCAGGTTTTGTTCGTGCACTTGCCGATGCGCCCTTTATAGATGGGTCAGTTTCAGTGATAACTAAATCAACACTGGCTGGAAGATCAATACCTACAGGGACGTCATCAATAATAATAACTGATAAACCTTGAGTTTCTTCATTGATGAATAACACTTCTTCACTGATACTGTCTTTGTTTAAGTTATAAGGTGTGTAATCTTCATTATCCATGAATATATACTCTTCACCGTCTATATACGAAAACATTGCTGGGCGACGGCTTAAATCTGCCAAATTCAGCATATCTTCTGCCTTAAAGGTTTCATCAACTTTTCCGCCAGTAACTACATCATACAAACGCATACGATATAAACTTCCACCTGCTCGACCTTGCGGTACTGAACGTGTTATATCTCGAACAATTAAAACTTTACCATTATGCTCTATCGCAGCATTCTTTTTAATCTCACTTGCCTTTGGCATGGGAAACTCCTTTAATTATACAAATATTGAAACATTGAAAAATAAGCGACGAAAATACCACGAATTATCACTAATGCAAGTAATGGATCATTTAAATATAAATATAAATGATCGAAACAATAAAACAATACAAATACACTTCCATAAAAAGCAAAAAGGCTAGCATAATTTTTTATGCTAGCCTTTTTATCGACTTTTCAATATTAGCTATTTAGGTTTATTCGTAAGAGCGCTCTAACCAAGCTATTTGTAGCTTTAAATCTTCAATTTCATTATGTGCATCAGCTAACTGTTGTTGAGTAGTTTTTTGTTCATTAATGCTATTTTCGGCATTCAACTCAGTATTATTTGACATATTACTACTATCCTCGTGGGCCATATAACCCTCTCAATTTTGGTTTCTAGAGTTGTATTATTACATACTGGATTACAAAAGTAATAGTATTAGTCAGTTATTATTAATATTCATCTAAGTAATAAACATAACCTGATTATAGAGAGTTATGTTTACACTAAGTATTCGCTGCCACTTACCACATTAAATCATCTGGAATTTGATAATCAGCATAAGGATCGTCTTCATCAATCTGTTCGTCTATCATTTTATCATTTTGAACTAAAACAACATTTTTATCCAATTCAGCTAGCTTATCAGCGGTCTCTCTCGTAACAAGGTAAGTAACATCTTCAAGTCCACATAAGGATAAGCGTCCATTAACTAATGCTTTGTGTGTTGCGGAATCTAACGATAGCTTTTTAATTTTACTGCCAAAAGTATAATTATAGTCATTATCTCCTTCAACATTCACGATTTGGTGATGAATTAAAATTTGTTTGATTCGTAACACTTGTTCTTTCTCTGCTAATTGCTGCTTTTTCAATGCATTTAACGCGTTGTCTTTTTCTTGTTTGACAATTTTCTCTTTCGCCAAATCTTGTTTAACTTGTTCTTGTAGCGTTGCATCATGCTGAACGCCACTGCGTTTCTGTTTATTTTTTTTACGTTGATCCGCATTTGCTTGTCGTGCTTTTTGCTTGGTCGTTAAACCGGCTTTAAGTAATTGTTCTTGAAGTGATGCCATGATAAATTTTAACCGTATTTAATGCTATATTTGTTAGTGCACTGTTATTTATGACTATTGCTAATAAGCTATTCTAACAATAAAAGATAAAGAGACAAACCTTAAATAATTTATCTGTTCATAATATTTCAGTTCACTTTATCTCTCTTTACGAGATGAACAGTTAACATAAAATGTTATTAATTCTGCAAGGATGACTACATTAATGTAGCTTTTTAGAAAAAGGAGCTAATTTTCGCACGAAGCTGTAATTAATTTGTGGTGCCGCTAAATATGACCATTTAGCAACAGAAGCGTAATTTAGTTTTACCTATACTTTAACCAACTGTATGCTTATTTTACCAGCTGGATATGCCTATCATTCTTGACCACATTTGTTTGTTCAGGAGGTGTTATCATGACGTCTTTGGTTCTTGACTCACCATTTTGATATCGATGATATGAGCATTGCTTAAGCCCCATTTGATAACAAAAATTATTAAAAATTTTAAAATCATTACGTGTAAAGTTCTGACCTTCCTGGGTTAATAAGCCATCAATGTACATTGCATCACCATTAATATTGCAATTGGCAATAGCTGAATATGGTTGTCCATACTCGGCAACTTTTAACGCTCTCACCATTTTAACTTCAAAAATCCAATCCCCAATTTGTACATGTTTTGACATTGATTCTGGTTCTGTCACTTAAAACTCCGAAAACGATACACACTAATAACTAATCAGGAATTATAACATTCGATTAACCGTAAAATCTAAATAAAAATCAACTTTTTTACCTGTACTTATTGAGTATAAAAAACATACACTTAGTATTTTACATTCTTACCATTTTAATAAAATCAACAAAAGCTTCGTTAGTTTGTGTTAATAAGTTATTCTTTAATTCACAACTTATTATTAATTTTTCAACACGCTTTATGACTATGTTATGTTAAAAACTACGCCTTTTAAGAAAATTGCTGTTTCTTTATTACTAATTAGCTCTCTTATTATCGCTTCTGGTATTACTTGGATATATAGTCAAGTAGAAGGAGCATTACCAATTTTAGATGGTAAAAAAACAGTTTTCGGCTTAATTAAAAGCGCAATCATAGAGCGTGATGAACAGGGTATTGTTACAGTAAAAGCCAGTAATCGTTTAGATATTGCCGTTGGAATAGGTTTTGTTCATGCACAAGAACGTTTTTTTCAAATGGATTTACTAAGGCGAAACTCTGCTGGAGAACTGTCCAGTCTATTTGGTAATGTCGCGCTTAATTACGACAAATCAATTCGTGTTCATCGATTTAGAGAAAGAGCCATAGAAATAGTTAATAATTTACCTAAAGATCAAAAAGCCTTACTAAAAGCTTATACTAGAGGTGTGAATCAAGGACTAAAATACATAAGTTCACACCCGTTTGAATACCTGCTATTGCAACAAGAGCCGACTCAATGGAGCGAAGAAGATTCAATTTTAGCGGTTTTTAGTATGTATATAGATTTGCAATATAAAGATGGACAACGTGAACGCACATTAGGATTAATGAAAGCTATATTATCAGCCGATGTTTATGCCTTTTTAAACCCTAAAGGCAGTATATGGGATGCTGCCATTGATAATAGTCAATATCAACCATCACCTATGCCTGAAGAGGCTTGGCCGTCAGCCTCGAATGCAGCATTACCCCAAATAGCACCATCAAACCAAGTAGCCCGAAATGAAGCACAAGCAAAATATCAAGCAGATGCTTTCCCAGGTTCTAACAATTGGGGAATATCAGGACAGCTAACATCTACAGGCAGTGCCATTATAGCAAATGACATGCACTTAGGCTTACGTGTTCCAAATACATGGTTTAGAGCCAGCTTTGAATACCCTGTTAATAATCAACACATAAAAGTGACAGGAGCAACCCTACCTGGTGTGCCTAGTATGATTGTGGGAAGCAACGGTCATATTGCTTGGGGATTCACGAATAGTTATGGTGATTATAATGACGTAATTAAACTTAAAAGCATTAATAATGACAAACAATACCTAACTCTTGATGGTGTTAAAGATTTCACTTTTCATAAACAACTCATTGCCATTAAAAACGAGCAACCCGTTGAGGTTGTAATAAAGGAAACCATTTGGGGACCTGTTATTGGCAAAAACCATCAAGGCGAACTACTTGCTTACCGCTGGGTCGCGCACGATAAACAAGCGGTCAATTTTGCTTCAACAGAGTTAGAGCTTGCTACACAGGTGACACAAGCATTTAGTATTGCAGCTAAAAGTGGCATGCCTGCGCAAAATATTATAATAGGTGATAAAAAAGGAAACCTAGGTTGGACAATTATGGGACCTTTACCTAATAAATTTGGTGGAATAGGCGAAACTCCTACTTTTTGGCATCAAGGTAAAAATGGTTGGGCGGGGTATTTATCGCCTCAAGAATACCCTCGTATTTTGAATCCAGAAAGTAGTCGTTTATGGACAGCAAACGCTCGTGTTGTAGGTGGAAAAATGCTACAAAAAATTGGTAATGGCGGCTATGCACTAGGTGCACGTGCAAAACAAATTCGTGATGATTTGTTCAACCTTAAAACATTTGACGAAAAATCTTTACTAGTAATAGGTTTAGATGATCATGCCGAATTTTTAAAACCTTGGCAGTCTTTCTTATTAACAACAGTGCTTAATGAACAAACATTAGCAAAACACCCTGAATTCAACGAAGTAAAAGACTTGTTATCAAAAGACAAAGCATTAAGTGCGAGTATTGATTCAGTAAGCTATCGCATCGTTAGAAACTTTCGCATTAATGTGCGTGATTTAATTTTTAGTGAACTTAATACTACATTAAATAACTTAAGTGAATCTTATAGTTTTCGTAGTATTCGCCATCAAATAGAAACCCCTTTGTGGAAATTAGTCAATCAACAGCCTGAAAATTTCCTTATGCGGCCACTTAATAGCTGGCAGGCTGTTTTTAATCAAGCGTTACAAAAAACCATTGATGATATGGTTACCTTAAGCTCTGGTGATAAACAGTTACTTAGTCAAGCAACTTGGGGACAACAAAATACCACTGAAATTAATCATCCGTTAAGTAAAGCGATACCTTTTTTGGGAAGGTGGTTAGATATGCCCGCAATGGCATTATCAGGCGATAGTTTTATGCCGAAAGTACAAGGTAAAAGTTT
>NZ_JBHFOM010000036.1:0-48018 GCF_053543955.1 Colwellia sp. E150_009 | reverse complement strand
TTCCTTACTTCTGCGTTAAATTTACTTGCAATAGGCCAGCTATTGACGCGAAATTTGCCTTGAATTAAGAAAAACTATCAAGCTAGAGATATATTAAAATAATTTTTACTGGTATTTCAATCTGTTAACTATCTCTTAAACCGAGTTCAGGTTAAGTTAGGATCTAGATTAGTAATAATGTTAATCTGAAGAACGAATACAAAACATAAGAAATAAATATGCCAAAAGCCAACCAATTACAAGTTGATATCGCTTGCCATTCAATTCAAGGTTTAAAAGATAACAACGAAGATGCGGTTGGTTTTTTAGTGCCAGATGAGCATACCGTACTTGAAGGTAAAGGTATTGTACTTGCCGTGGCTGATGGCGTAAGTAGTGCCGAAGCAGGTAAAGAAGCCAGTAATACTGCAATTTCTCGCTTTTTAAGTGATTATTATCAAACACCCGATACGTGGTCGGTAAAGCATGCGGGGCAGAAAATTCTCTCTAGTATTAACTTAACTTTATTTAAACGCAGTCATGAATTTGCTAGTGAAGAAAAAGGTTATTTAACTACTTTTACGGCACTCGTTTTAAAGTCTCAACTCGCACATTTTTTTCATGCGGGTGATAGCCGAGCTTATTTATACCGTGCTGGAAAATTTAAACAACTCACTAGAGACCATGTGGCAAGTATTGGCTCTGGTCGTAGCTTTCTTGCCCGTGCTATGGGTATGGATAATTCTATTCAAATTGATTACAGCCAATTTACGTTAGAAGTAGATGATATATTGCTGCTCACTTCCGACGGTATTCATGATTTTTTAACCCAAGCAAGTATGATTGAACTAATATCATCCCCAAAAACTTGCCAACAACGTATAGCTGCATTAGTACAAGCGGCTTTTGATAAGGGTAGTGATGATAATATTAGTGGCTCGCTTTGCCAAATAGTGTCATTGCCTAATGAAAGCTTAAATGATTATAACTCGAAATTAACACGACTACCTTTTCCACCGCCATTGGATGAAGGCGTAATACTTGACGGTTATAAAGTATTGAAAGAGTTGTTTGCAAGCAGCCGTAGTCAATTATATTTAGTTGAAGACATTGATACACATGAACAAATAGTGATGAAAACACCTTCTATTAATTTTGAAGAAGATACAGGGTATATTGATCGGTTTATTCAAGAAGAGTGGATTGGTAAACGTATAAACAGTGATTATGTCGTTAATATTATTAAACAAAACAGGCCGAGAACTTGTTTATATTATTTAATGGAATATGTACATGGTTTGTCATTAGATAAATGGATGCTGAAAAATCATTTCCCTAAACCTAAATTGGCGATAAGTATTGTCGAACAGGTAGCAAAAGGTTTATCTGATTTTCATAAAATGGAAACTATTCATCAAGACCTCAAGCCAGCAAATATAATTATAAGTAATGATAATGCAATAAAAATTGTTGATTTTGGTTCGGTATTTGTAGCTGGGCTGGCAGAAGTTTTTATTCCTTTAGAGCATGAAGGTGTTTTAGGAACCGCAACTTATTCTGACCCTAAATATTTATTAGGTAAAAATACTGGTATACAGGGTGATTTATACGCATTGGCTACCATTACTTATGAAATTTTTACTGGTAAACTACCTTATGGTGAAAAAATAGAAGAATGTCAAACAGCGTTTGAATATGATCGATTACGATATATTTCTGCAACTGTGGCTAACCCAGTTATTCCCATATGGTTTGATCGTACTCTAGCAAGAGGCGTTAGCTTTGATCTTGAACAGCGCTACGATAATATTCCAGAATTTATTAATGATTTGAAAAAGCCCAACCCAACCTATTTACTTGACGATCCTAAGGTAACCAAAAATAAATCCCAAGTTTTATTTTGGCAGTTACTTTCTGGTTTTTGGATTTTGATGTTAGTGCTTGTTGTTGCTTTATTTACCCAAGGATAAACGTTTTACTCTTTATTGAGCATTTTAGCTCAGGTTTTTTAGTCATCGTTTTTAAACTTAGCTTTTAATTTGTCTAAATTGATTAAAAACCAACAATTGAGACCAACCATTAACCCAACAAATGAAAATAATTGTAAGGTTAAATAGAACTCGTTTCCTTGTGTTACTGGCCAAATAAGCAACATAGGAATATCTGCTACAAAGATAGAGCCAAACACTATAGTGAAAAAGTTAACTATTTTTTTTCTTTTTAGTATTCCCCAAAATTTGCCACCAATAAAAAACATATAAATATAGGCAACAGGAATTGCTGCTAAGGTTAAACCTAAAAACAGCCCCAAAAAGTCTAACAAACCACTATCCATGTTGAATCCTGGTATATCAGAAATATATGCATAAAAAGTAAAGGCGAAAGGCGTTATCAGTGGTGCAAGTGCTAAGGCTTTATTTTCAGTCATTATGATACTCGTTCTTTGTATATAAGATGTTAAATACCTATACTATTTAGTGTACAGTATAGCCATCTTCTATAATGAGTTTACGCGCTTTATCAATATCTAACTGCTCAATTGGGGCAGCTAAATAATAAGGTAATTCTACAGCCTGTGTACTTAATTTCAGCATTTTGCTTTCTACTAAGCGTTCTATAACCGACTCAAGCGTGTCGTCTAAGCGATCAGGCTTTTGTTGGTATTGTTTAGCCATAAAATCAGTTAGTTCTTGCAACGTATGCTTGCCATCAGCCAGCGAAATTACTACACCAAACCACTCTTCTAGGGCTGTGGTTTCTGTTGGATTACTAATATCAGCAAGTGCAACAATACCAGCTTTACGAGTGAATATTACGGTGCGATAGAAATAGTGTGATTTATCCAAACTTTGTCTCTGCTTTGTTATAAAAATGGTCGAATTTAGTGGCAAAATACTAACATAGAATTTTGTCTAAAACGCTGATCTAGATTAAATCATAAAAGAAAAAAAACAGTAAACTGGTATGATGGTACTGACAATTAAAAAATAGCAGCGTAATGTTGTTAGTGTTGTATTTTTGTTTAAAGTACTTTCTTTGTTATTAAGCATTTTAGTGTTAACTTGGCTTGAGGGTGTTTTATTTTTCGGCTGACGCTAGTTATCCGTAATGATTCGATTTTATTATAATGATAAATAAAGTGAGGGTATTATGCGTATTTCATTACTTATTTTTTTACTTTTATTTTCTAATATTTTGTTTTCAAAAGAAATTGTTGTAGAAATATACAAAAAGCAATATATACCTGCTGAGGTTACTATTGAAGCAGGGGACACTGTCATTTGGAAAAATATTGAGAAACGTCAATATCATAATGTTTGGTTTAAACAATTAGATAAAGAAGAGCCAGATTATTTTTTTCCTGATGAAACGTATCAACGTAGTTTTGAGCAAGCAGGGGAGTTTTCTTATGAATGTGGCCCTCATCCTATGATGAAAGGCAGAGTGATTGTTGTTAACAGCAGTAAAGAATAATTTAATCAGGCTTATTTCGACGTAGTCTGGTTTAATCTTTTTGCCAAATATCTTTGTTGCGCATATTTAGCTCATTATAAATTTCGTAAACAGCCCTAGGCATAAAGTCAAACCGATCTTGTTTTAACATTTCAAATAAGCACTCTTGGTGGAGTCATATTAATACCAACATATTCAAATTCAAATGAGCCAAAGTCTGTTTCGGTAATTTGAAGTGTTCGAAGTATTGCCTCATTTTTATGTTGAGACCTTTTGTCATGTTCTGAAAAAGTTTTAATAATTTTACTGCGTCTATCGCTATTTGATGTTGTATTAGGAGTAATGCAACATCAAATAGCGATCATAAATCTAGTTAAGGAGATAGGCCTTATGTTTGACTCCCTACCGTATTATTTTTTGACTTTTATCACAAATATGCTGCTATAAACTTGGAAGTAAATATATTTTTATGCAAGTTAGTAGCAAAGAGGGGGCTCAAATAACGCACAATTGTTATGTGGCGGCCAAAGTTAAAGTCTTTCTATTTAGCTTAAAACCTAAAAATATAACCTTATTTTATATAGGGTTATAGCGTTTTTAGTGAATTAATTGTGTATAAATTTTATCTTTTACTTGATGTGGCGCAAGAATTATCAACTTTTAAACACATTTTCTTACAAGTCTTGAGAAACTTGATTTCTATCAAGCTATACTTTCTATTGTTTAAGTTATTATTCATTGGCTTTTTACTAACACAACTAACGCATGAATTTAATTATTCATTAAGGGAAACACCATGTCAGAGAGCTTTACTAAAGGCATGGCAAGGAATATATATTATGGGGGAAGTGTTTTCTTCTTCTTAATATTCCTAGCTTTGACTTTTCATACCACAAAAGAGATGCCTAAACGGGATCATCGAGAAAACATAACTGAGGCTGTTGAGCGAGGCAAAGAGCTTTGGGAAGAAAATAACTGTATTGGTTGCCATACACTTATTGGTGAAGGGGCATACTTTGCACCAGAACTAATGAATGTGTATAACCGTCGTGGCGGTGAAGCAGGCTTTAAAGCTTTCTTCAATGGCTGGATGAAGGCGCAACCTTTGAACATTCCTGGTCGTCGACAAATGCCACAATTTCATTTAACAGATCAAGAAATTGATGATTTAGCTGAATTCCTTAAATGGACATCAGAGCTAGACGCCAATAACTGGCCACCAAACATTGAGGGATAAAGCTGTGAGTACTTTAAAATATGAATCACAAGCCGTAGCAAAGCCTTATTTTATTTTTGCTATGATCTTGTTCGTTGGTCAAATATTGTTTGGCCTATTAATGGGGTTACAGTATGTTGTTGGTGATATTGTTGGCGGTTTAATTCCGTTTAACGTTGCACGTATGGTGCATACAAACCTTCTAATTGTTTGGTTACTATTTGGTTTTATGGGTGCGGCCTATTACTTGGTTCCTGATGAAGCTGAAACAGAGCTTTATAGTCCTAAATTAGCAATAGCACTGTTCTGGATATTTGCAGCAGCAGGTGTTGCTACCATTTTAGGTTACTTATTAGTACCTTATTCAACGCTTGCTCATATCACGATGAATGATTTATGGCCAACAATGGGGCGTGAATTCCTTGAGCAGCCCACGATCACCAAAATTGGCATTGTTATTGTCGCGTTAGGTTTCTTATTTAACCTAGGTATGACTGTCTTAAAAGGTCGTAAAACAGCCATTAATATGGTGCTTATGACAGGTTTGATCGGTTTAGCTGTATTCTTCTTATTCGCTTTCTATAACCCAACTAACCTAGCATTAGATAAATACTTCTGGTGGTTTGTTGTTCATTTATGGGTTGAAGGTGTTTGGGAATTAATCATGGGTGCTATTTTAGCTTATGTATTAATTAAAGTAACTGGTGTTGACCGTGAAGTCATTGAAAAATGGTTATACGTAATTATCGCGATGGCATTGATTTCAGGTATCTTAGGTACAGGTCATCACTTCTATTGGTTAATGACACCAGAATACTGGCAATGGGTTGGTTCAATCTTCTCAGCACTTGAACCACTACCATTCTTTGCAATGGTGCTATATGCCTTTAATATGGTTAACCGTCGTCGTCGTGAACATCCAAATAAAGCGGCTACCTTATGGGCACTAGGCACAGCAGTAATGGCTTTCTTAGGTGCTGGTGTTTGGGGTTTCTTACATACGCTTTCTTTTGTAAACTATTATACTCATGGTTCACAAATTACAGCAGCTCATGGGCATATGGCTTTCTACGGTGCTTATGCCATGATCGTTATGACTATTATGTCTTACGCAATGCCTAAACTTCGTGGTATTGGTGAAGCTAACTGTAATAAAGCGCAAGTTATTGAAATGTGGGGCTTCTGGTTAATGACAGTTGCGATGGTATTTATTACCTTATTCTTAACTGGTGCTGGTATCTTGCAGGTTTGGTTACAACGTTTACCTGAGTCTGGTGAAGCATTGAGCTTTATGGCAACACAAGATAAATTAGCCATTTTCTACTGGTTACGAGAAATTGCTGGTGTGATATTCTTGCTTGGTCTAATTGCTTATATCTCTAGCTTCTTTATAACTGAAGAGAAAACAGCTTAACACTTAGCTTAGTGTGAATTGCAGTTAGCGTGATAATCGCAAAAAATAAAAGCCGCGAATTTTACTTCGCGGTTTTTTTGTTTAAAAAAGTTACTATTATTCAAAAATAATGGATGAAAAATTATGAATAACTTGCTAAGTTAATTCCGCAATTATGGAAAGGTGTTTCTACAACACGTTCAAAATAATAGAAAGGAATAGTTTCAATGAAAAAATGGCTTTTTTCTAATAACGGTGAAATCACTGAATCATTAACTTTTGATGAAGCACAGAATTATATTAAAAAATATGGAAACTTAAACCTTTATGTTTGGCATCCAACCTATGCGTATTGGAAGCCACTTTATCTAGTTGAAGACTTTCAGTTAGATATAAAAATACCTCCCCCCCCTGTAGCAATACCTAAAGCGCTGTTGGAAGAGTATAAAAATAAAGAAGAAGCATTGTTTAAAATACTCACTCGCGTTGATAATACTTTAGGTAATACACGGTCTGTTATTTCAGAAATAGATCAAGATATTGATATGTATTGTACATTTACCGAAGAACTTAATGTTGAAGTTAAGGAAACATTAGATAGGGTAAGTGAACAATATGCTGCTTTACAAAAAAGCATTAGGACATCACCTAAAAGTAAGCTGGTCTATAGATAAATACAATCTACTTTGTGGTGAATTTTATTTCAAAATTAACAATAATAAGATAAATACATTATGGATAAATGGTATATTTCAGCAAATGGCCGTGTTACAGGGCCATTGAATATAGAGGGTGTTAAACGCTTAATTGCTAAACATAATGATTTGTATGGATGGAATCCGTCCTTTAGTCACTGGTTGCCGATAGCAGAAATAAAAGAATTAAGCGTATTTCTATCGAAGGAACAGTCCTCTGAACAAGTGTCAAAAGAGCTTATTCAAAAGTTTGTTAACCGAAAACGCGATCTTTATAAAAAGACTGCAATTATTGATTCCGCTATTGAAGCAACAATTGAAAAGATGACGCATTTTGAAAAAGAAATTAATAATTACAAAAAGCTAACTGCCACGCTGGCTGCTGACGTTCAAGATAATATTATACCACTAGAACAAAAATACAGTGGTATTGAAAAGCAATTAAATAATCTTCAAAAAGCGTTAATTATTTCGAAACAAGAAATCAATGACACAATAAAAGAATTTGGCGAATTGGTGCTACCTAAATCAACCGAAAGTAATGATGATTTTGTTGGACTTGTTCAAAACACGACTGCTACACCTGCAACTATATCAAATGAAATACCAGTATCTATTACAGCAGCTCCTACAGAGGTAGTGAAAAACAAGCCAGAATCTTTTGGTATTCCTGCTGAATTACGCGGTACTGTGGTTAATTATACAGAAGAGCCCAAAGCGCTTAAGCCCTCAGTTGTGCCTATTAGAAAGGAGGAAAAAGACGTCAATATTGCTAAAAAGTCACAAGATCTTTCTTCTATAGTGGTAGAACATCAGTTAGAGCAAACAAGCAAAGTTAATAAGCAGGTAGATTTACAACCCGTACAGAGTGAAAAAAAGGGTTTTACAAATAAATTAAAATCAGTTTTCGGGAAACAAAATAATAAAGCCGACTCCGCCAAACTTTCTGATAGGTTATTGCTGCTTGAACAAGAAGCGACTGAAAAGGTTGATACGACGAAGGATGACCCAGAAGATGAAACGGTAGGTTTTGAGTATGAAATAGAATCTCAGTTGGAAGATGATAGCGATCTTAAAAAGAAACGTCGTAGAAGAAGACGCATTTAAAAATGTAAGGGCTTTTGGTTGCTTATTAAACTAAATTCATATAAAGAAATTGCTTTTATACTTCCTAGTTCTATCCAAAATATGCTTAATTATGCTAATGAATTGTTTTATTTGAAAGAAGTTTTCATCTTAAAAGTAACCTATTTTCATTAGCATTAGAATTACTTTTTATTTGCCTTTTTGGGTTACTTTGGAGCTTGCATCATCTACAGAAATCCTTTTAAATAAATCGTCGGATTTATTATTCATCAGCTAAATTTTATTCGTATTGGATAAGATTTATTGGTTTGGGATGTTCCTATTATTGATGAGGAAATTTTCTCTAAACATGTTTGAATAATTAGTTTGGCCACAACGTAGTTTTTATCACTTATGCTTAAGTGGTGACTTAAAAGGTATTTTTAATATATAGTTACGAGGTGTTAAAGAATGAAAAGACAGAAAAGAGATAAATTAGGAAGAGCGCACTCAAATGGTTACCAGGCAGGACTCAGTGGTAAGTCAAAAGACCATTGTCCTTATCAATGCATAGATGCTAAATCAGAATGGTTAGGAGGATGGCGGGAAGCCGTAACCGATAGAAATATGGGACTATTTAAATAATACTCTTTTTATCGCTGTTGTTGATTGCCATTTCGCTCATCTTTACTGCTAAGTTACGAACGAAATGGCTGTAATGTAAACTAACGTTTTTTACCGCAAATACTACAATCTTCTTGTTTCTTCATTTTAAACTGTTGCCATTGGTTTGATAAGCCATCAAATAAATTTAATTGATTAACTTGTGCATCATTATCTATTCCATTGCCAATAAGTAACTTTATTGCTTGCAAAGCTTGCATTCCTGCAACAATTGCCAGAACAGGCCCTAAAATTCCAAGTGTTTGGCAGTTGTTTACTGGTGCTTTCATCGAGGAAGGAAATAAACAATGATAGCAAGCACTGTTTTCATCTCTGGGATCAACGACTAATTGTTGGCCGTCAAAGCCAGTTGCAGCACCGATGACTAAAGGTAATCTATGCTTAACGCAAGCTTGGTTGATTAAATACCGAGTTTTAATATTATCTGAACAATCCAGCACCAAATCAACTTGGGGTAAATAGTAGTCGCATAACTCTTGATCTAACATCTCGTCAATGGCTTCAATATCACTGTCGGGAAATTGTACGCTAAGCTTTTCAGCGGCGGTATCTGCTTTATTTTGGTTAATATCTTGTTCGTTAAATTGAACTTGACGCGGTAAATTACTGATTTCTACTGTATCCCCATCTGCTAGGTATAAAGTGCCAACACCTGCTGCAGCTAAATATAAACTAACAGGATTACCTAACCCTCCCATACCTACAATGAGTATTTTTGCGTTACGCAGTTTTGTTTGACCTTCTTCACCAACTTTTTCCATCATAATTTGACGTGAATATTTGAGTTGTTCTTGCGTTGTTAACACATGAGTACCTTTTGTTTTTATATGTAATTGTTGTAAATTAAAGTTTATAAGTAAAAGTCTGTAATCTGAAATTAATAAAGGTAAGTGCGAACAGCTCCTGCTTTAAATTGTAAATAGACCATTTGCCCTAGCGTTAGCGCTAATTTTTGTTGTGAAAAGGCGCTAATTTCAATAAAAAATAACTGTTCTCCATCAATTTTTTTACAAGAGGCAGTGACAATAACTTTGTTATTTTGCACTTCGATCATGCTAATTTTGGCTAATAAATGGTTAACAATCGAAGAATTGATGGGCTCTGTTAATGAAATACTAATATCGGTCGCTAAAATAAAGCAGCGCAAGCATGCTCCTGTTGAATACTCTGTTGATGCGGACAAATATATCTCATCTTGGGCATTTAAGGTTAAAGTTGTCAAGCCGTGACCGTTATCGGCTTTTTTTACAGGTAATGACAAGCTAGTTTGTTTATGAATTAAATCAGGTGCTTTTTCATGTTCATTTTGACTGCTGTTACCAGTGTGCTTAATCTCTTGGTTAATTGAGTTTAATCGATGAATCATTGAGTGAATATCGTCATAGCCTGTGACTTTGCCTTGCGTCAATACAAGTAATTTGTCGCAAACTTGTTGTAATTCATCAAGCGAGTGACTTACGTATAACATAGGCAATTGTAGTTTGTTTTGTACTTTTAAAATTAGTTTCAGTAAACCTGCTTTTGCTTGTCTATCTAAGGCGCTAAGTGGCTCATCTAGCAATAATAATTGCGGCTCTGCTAAGATAGCTCTGGCGAGGGCAACTCGTTGTTTCTGCCCGCCTGATAATTCATTAACATGTTTATGTAAGAGGTTATTTAACTCAGTGAGTGCGATGATTTCATTTAAATCTAATTGTCTATTTTTACAATGTTTTGCTGAAAATGTTAAATTACCTAATACGGTTAAATGCGGAAATAAGCGAGAATCTTGAAATACTAAACCAATATTTCTGTGCTCAGCTTTAATAAAGTGTTTATTGGTATTGTCAATTAAGCAGTTGTCGTTTAACAGAATCCTACCATCAAATTTATTTTCTAAGCCAGCTATGGTACGCAATAATGTTGATTTTCCAGAACCAGAATGACCAAAAATGCCTGTAATACCCCGTAGAGAGAGTTCTTCTTTAATAGCCAAGTTAAATTTTTCAAAACTAAGCTTGATATTAATCGAAAGGGTTTGGGGATTATTTTTTACAAAAGTCATTTTACTTCCCCTTTAAATGTATCTCTTTTGGGACTATTTAACAGATAAATTGCCGCTAATAGCATCATGGAACCAGCCAACAAGCTAATTGCCAAAATGTGGGCTTTTGCGTAATCGAAGGCTTCAACATGGTCAAATAGAGCAATAGATAATACTCTTGTTTCACCAGGAATATTGCCTCCTATCATGAGAATTACGCCAAACTCTCCCACCGTATGGGCAAAGCCTAAACTGGCAGCGGTAATAAAGCTAGCCTTGGTAATGGGAAAAACAATACTGAAAAATCGGTCAAAAGCGCCAGCACCTAACATTGCTCCAGCCTCTAGCAATGGCTTACCCAATTGTTCAAAAGATTTTTGCAGTGGTTGAACGACAAACGGCATAGAATAGAGTACAGAGCCAATGACAATGGCTGAAAAACTAAAAGCTAATTGCTGTCCTGTTACCTGCTGCCAAAGTTGCCCAGGTAAATGTTGAGGAGAAAAAGCAATAAGCAAATAAAAGCCGAGTACCGTTGGTGGTAAAACTAAAGGGAGAGCGACAATAGCTTCGATAATAACTTTATAGCGGCTTTGCATGTTAGCCAAATACCAAGCTAAAGGTGTGCCGATAAGTAATAAAATCATTGTCGTTAAGGCTGCTAGCTTTAATGTGGTAAATAAGGCAAGTAGATCGGGGTTTAACATACTTGTCTACTCTATTCCAGCATAACCAAACTGGATTATTTTTTGTTGTACGCTTTTTGATAGTAAGTAATTACTTAGTTGTTGTGCTTTATTAATGTTGCTACTGTTTTTTAGAATAACCAATTGTTGCACAATGGGCTGATGATAATTTGCTGGAATAATAACACCCGATAAATTATTGATTACTAATTGACTATTGGCAACTAAACCACTATTGACTGCTTGTGTGCGCACTTGAGAAAAAGTCTGATTTATATTCATTCCTATAATCAATGCAGCTTGATATTGTTGCCATAAACCAAGATGGGTTAGTACTTGTTTAGCCGCTTTTCCATAAGGTGCAGTGTCAGGATTGGCAATAGCAAACCGAGGAGGAACTGTACGTAAATCGTTTAAGTGCGCTTTTGAATTCATTGATAGCAGCGCTAATTGCCCTTGTGCGTATGTTTTTCTGCTATTGGCGACAACTAAACCCTGTTGTTCAAGTTTTTTAGGTCGTAAACTGTCGGCAGCAATAAATATATCAAAGGGGGCACCATGCTGTATTTGTATAAACATGGCGCCTGTCGCACCACTAATAATTTGTGTTTTGATATGAGTTTGTTGATGAAATTCAACTAAGAGTTTTTTTAATGCAGGTGTAAAATTTGAAGCAACAGCAATCCGCAGTGGTTGGTTTGTTTTTTCTGCTACTTTCTTTACTATATTTTGTGCCTTGCTATGAAAACTAAAACAAAGTAATACTGATGCTAATATAAAAAACAATGATTTAGTAAATGATTGTTGTTGCATGGGAATAATATTCTCTAGTTTTTACCAAGTTGCCGCTTTGTGTTTGTCACTTGATTTTGCATCTAACCAATTAACACCATCTTTATTCGCTTCTTTTTTCCAAAAAGGTGCCTGAATTTTTAGGTAATCCATAATAAACTCATTGGCAGCAAAAGCATCTTGTCGATGTTTACTGGTTACGCCAACAAAAACAATTTGATCGCCAATAAAGAGCTCACCCACACGGTGAATAACTTTTACTCGACCAATGTTCCAGCGTTCTTTTGCTTGTGCAATAATTTTGGATAGTGATTTTTCAGTCATGCCAGGATAATGCTCTAACGTTAAACTCGTTACCTGCTTACCTTCATTTTGATTACGTACTCGGCCAGTAAAAGTTACAACAGCGCCATCTACGTCATTTTCATATTCGAGCAAAGCGACTTCATCTGATAAGTTAAAGTCGTCTGTTTGTATGGATATTTCAGGGTAAGTTGTCTTTGTCATTTTTATCCACCTGTTACGGGCGGGAAAAAAGCAACTTCATCACCCGATTTTACCGTTTGTTCATTATTTACCATATCGTGATTAACTGCTGATAATAAAGCGTTATTAGCAAAGACTTGTTGCCACTGTTTATCTTTGCCCGCAAGGTGCTGTTTTATGTCTGCAACTGTGGTGAAATCGTTACTATTTAATGATAGTTCACTGCAATTTAATTGTTCGCGTAGTGCGGCAAAAAAAACAACTTTGATCATAATTATTCTCTCTTTAAATAAGTGCGATTAAAATCTTATCTACCAATAGGAGGTTGTTGAGTATTGTCAGATGTAGGCGAACTTATGAAGCGTGCCAGTGACCTGACTTACCCCCTTCTTTGGTGAGCACCTTAATGTCGGTAATCACCATCGCAGGATCAGCTGCCTTACACATATCAAATAGCGTTAAACATGCCACAGAAGCTGCTGTTAATGCTTCCATTTCCACCCCTGTTTGCCCAGTTAAGCGGCAAAGACTGGTAACCTTTACTTGTGAGTTTTCATCATCAAGTGCAAAATCAACTTGTACTTTACTGAGCATTAACGGGTGACATAAAGGGATTAAATCACTGCATTTTTTAGCTGCTTGAATACCCGCTATGCGGGCGACAGCAAAAACATCGCCTTTTTTGTGCTTGCCAGTAGTAATTAACTCAAACGTGGCACGGTTCATTTTGATAATACCTTGCGCGGTTGCTGTACGAGAAGTCATTGCTTTTTCAGTAACATCAACCATATTCGCTTCACCTTGTTGATTTAGGTGACTAAGCTCTACTGTTGTCTTTTGAGTTGATTGTGTTGAACTGCCCATTAGTCGCGTGTCTCACATTGAGCGGCACTAATATTTAAATGAGGCACAAAGTTACAAGGTCTATGGCTGGCATCTAATTGCTCTTTAATTACTTCATCCCAAGCTGTTTTACAGGCATTAGTTGACCCTGGTACACATAAAATAACAGTTTTATTAGCAATACCGCCAAATGCGCGTGATTGAATGGTTGATGTCCCTATTTCGCTTAACGATACATGACGAAATACTTCGCCAAACCCTTCAACATTTTTATCAAATAATGCCATTAATGCCTCTGGTGTGTTGTCACGTTCGGTAAATCCAGTACCACCTGTTGAGATAATGGCATTAATCGTATCATCTGCAATCCATTTAGATACTTGCGCACGAAGTTGATAAACGTCATCAATGACAATTGCTTTGTCTGCTAGGTTATGACCAGCAGCAGTAAGACGCTCTACTAATGCTTGTCCAGAGGTGTCATTTTCTTCTGTGCGGGTATCAGAAACAGTGAGTACCGCAATATTTAAGGGAATAAAAGTTGTTCCGCCATGTGCTGACATAGTTTTTCCTTTTTACACTTATCTGTTTAAGTTAATCATCTAAAAATTAACAGGTTAAAATGAATTGATTAAAATTTAAGTTGCTGTTTTGCATGTTGCCATTGTTCAGGAGTATTGCTATTAAATAAAATAGTTGCATCGCTACTTTGAATAGCTTGATGCGGAACTTTTTTTAGTAATGCTTTAATTGAAGGCCCTTTTTCCTGACCCGCAATGGTAAAGCGAGATTGATCATTAGACTGTTTACCTGTTTTTATAAAGGCTTGTGTTAAAAAAAGCGCTACGTAAGAGTTATTAGGTAAATAGAGCGGAATATTATGGCCTTCAAAAAATGTTGCTTTTTGGCTCAGCTCTCCTTTCAAACGTAAATCGGCTAAGGCTTTGGGCGTCATAAAAGGTAAGTCTACAGGGAGTATCAATAAGGATTTCGCTTGAGGGTATTTTGCCAAAACACTTAAAATACCGCCAACAGGACCACTACGTTTGATCTTATCAGGTACATCATAGTTATCACCGCTAACTACAATGTTATTAATGCCTGAATCATTAAGTAGTTGCTTAGAGAACTCTAACATTGAAAGCATAGCATGCTCGTTTCGTAGTAGTTGTGCTTTATTTCGTCCCATTCGCGATGATAAGCCGCCAGCGAGCACCACACCTAAACATTGCTCGTTTAAAAGAGCGGTATTTAAAGTTGAAGTATGTAAATCACTACTCATGTTAACCGCCTAACATGGCTAAATGCTTGGTACCGCCAGTAAGTTTGTCATGTAAAAAATGCGCGGCTTTTTTATCACCTAATAAAGATAATATTTGTGTTTGCAAAGGAATGATATCGTCTGATTGTAATTGCTCTCTTAACGATAAACCATTTTCACCAAAAAGGCATAAATGCAGTTTTCCAGACGAACTCACACGCAAACGGTTACAGGTATTACAGAAATCTTTGGAGTAGGGCATGATCAGCCCAATACGACCTTGATAATCAGGATGATAAAACTCTTGTGCAGGCCCTGCTGTTTTATCTTGAAGCACTGGTAGCCAGCCATCTAAAATTAGGTTTTGCTTAATGCGAGATCCTTGTACGTGTTGCGCATCAAAAAAAGTTTTATTATCACCCGTTTGCATTAGTTCAATAAACCGTAAAGTGACAGGCGTATCTTTTAACCAATCTAAGTAACTTTGAATATTTCGACCACTATATTCTTTCATTAATACCGTATTGACTTTGATGGTC
The DNA here is from genome assembly GCF_053543955.1 of Colwellia sp. E150_009. Classification (NCBI taxonomy): domain Bacteria; kingdom Pseudomonadati; phylum Pseudomonadota; class Gammaproteobacteria; order Alteromonadales; family Colwelliaceae; genus Colwellia; species Colwellia sp. E150_009. Next base: position 32,903 of record NZ_JBHFOM010000036.1, on the reverse strand, counting down.
GGTCGACCATCAGCGAGTGCTTTATCAATGCCTTTTAAAATAGTGTCGAGTTTGTTATGGCCTGTAATGGCAAGGAATTGTCTTGGGTCTAAACTATCAATACTGATATTGATAGCATCTATACCCGCGTCTAACCATGCGGGTAAGTGATCGGGTAACTTAAAACCATTACTGGTAATCGCAACTTTTTTAATGCCTTGAGTTTGTTTACAACTTGCTATGATCTCAGGAAGATCTTTTCGAAGCGCGGGCTCTCCGCCTGTAATACGAATTTTTTCTGTACCTAATCCTGCAAAAGCCGCTGTTAAACGTTTGATTTCAGTAAGCGATATAAAATCGCGCGGCTGATCACATTGATAACCGTCAGGCAGGCAGTAGTTGCACTTAAAATTGCACACGTCTGTAATGGATAGACGCAGATAGTAAAATCTACGACCAAAATTGTCTTGTAACATATCACCTTTCCAAATGTCGGGAGGCTAACGTGTTTCCTTGTTAACCCTGGTAGCAAATGTATTTTTTGATGATTTTTAAGGAAATTATCAAAATAATGCATTGCTACGGCTTGAAATGGCATAACCCATGTTATTAAAAACTGGGCGGTAGCTATTTAAGCTCGGTGTAAAATATTTTTGTGTAATGTATTTTTCATTGATATTGTATTTATGAACTAATACCTATCAATGAAAATGAGTATAGCACTTAATTACCTATCAATGAAAATGAGTATAGCACTTCTTAATGTAACGTCGAGTAGCATAATATTTTTTGATTTAATACTCTTTGATGCGTATCAACATATAGTTAATAAAAGCGCTGTTACTTTGGCTGTTAATTAAGTGATAATAACTGGATTGAGGTATTTCAATTTTAAAAAATAATTAAGTGAGATTATTATGTCTGATTGTTGTTCTGCTCCAGGTTTATTGCCATTTGAGTGTGCATTAGAAAATATGTTGTTACAAATAACACCCGTGAAGGAAACATTAACTTTGCCAATATCTCAGGCACTTAATTATACCTTAGCGCAAGATATTGCAAGCCCTATTAATGTGCCAAATCATGATAATTCAGCTATGGATGGTTATGCTTTTGCAATTGAAAGCTTGCAACAACATAGCGTGTTAACCTTAGTTGGTCGTTCTATGGCTGGCACTCCTTTTGAAGGTGAATGCAAATTAGGCGAATGTATACGTATTATGACAGGGGCTAAAATGCCAGCCTGCTGTGATAGTGTTGAAATGCAAGAAAACGTGCAAGTAAATGATGATAAGATAACTTTTCTTCAAGAGAAAGCATTGGGTTCGCATGTTCGTCATGCTGGCGAAGATATTCAGTTAGGCCAGCATGTTTTGAGTGAAGGCCATCAATTATCCGCAGTTGATATTGGCATTTTAGCATCACTCGGTATCAGCGAAGTGAATGTTTATCGTAAATTAACTGTGGCGTTAATTGCAACTGGTGATGAATTAAAACTGCCTGGACAAAGGTTAAATTCAGGCGATATATATGAAAGTAATAGTTTTGTGTTACGGGGTATGTTAACTAAATTGCATGTTGATATCATTGATTTTGGTATTATTGAAGATGATTTTGATGCGATCAAAGCTGCTTTTGTTAGTGCAGATCAGCAAGCTGATGCGGTTATTTCATCGGGCGGGGTTTCCGTTGGAGATGCAGATTATACTAAAACTGTGCTTGATGATTTAGGTGAAATTAATTTTTGGAAGCTAGCCATGAAGCCAGGTAAACCTTTTGCTTTTGGTAAGTTACCTAATAGTGTATTTTTTGGATTACCAGGAAACCCAGTATCGGCTTTAGTTACATTTCATCAATTAGCTATTGTTGCATTAACCAAAATGCAAAATGCCAAAGCGCTAAAGCGGACTACTTTACAGGTTAAATGTGTTAGTGATCTTAAAAAGTCGCCGGGACGGCTGGATTTTCAGCGTGGTGTGTTAAGTATTAATGAGCATGGTGAAAATGTAGTTAAATCGACAGGGTCGCAAGGCTCGGGTATTTTATCAAGTTTGGCACAAGCTAATTGCTTTATCGTTTTACCTTCTGAACAAGGAAAAGTTAATGCTGGTGAGCTAGTAACTGTTCAATTGTTCGACCATTTCATTCAATAAGTAAATAAATTTTATATTAAAAAAGTCAAAGGATTAGGCTATATGTAACTTAACGAGGTACGTTATAGATGACCTATCATTTGAGTTTTGGAAAAATTAATATTATTAATGGCAATATTGCTGAAATAATTATCAATAAAGACATTGAAATGTCGATAGAAATGGTTGAAGAGTGTGAGTATTTCTTTAGCCAGCACTTTCATGACAACTTTGCTATTTTAGTCAATAAAATAAATACTTTTAAGTATACGTTTGAAGCTAAGCTGACTATTGGCATGAGTGATAAACTTTGTGCTATTGCTGTTGTTAATTATCATGGTAGCGGTCTTGAACAAACGGATAGAATAATGCGGCTGCGAAAACAAGATAATTTAAACTTAAAAGTTTTTTCAGGTTTAGAATTAGGTTGGCAAGAAGGGGTTGTATGGCTAAATAAAGAGCTGTTAGCATAGGCTAGCAGCCCTTTATTATGTGATATTATGTACTATAGTGCTTACTAAAGCTGTGCAAAACACTTAGCCGCAGCTTCTAATGTTTTTTCAATAATATCATCATTGTGAGCCATAGAAACAAAGCCAGTTTCAAATGCTGATGGCGCTAAGTAAACACCATGTTCCAACATTAGATGAAAAAATTGTTTAAATTTTTCACTGTCACATGCCATTACCTGTTTAAAGGTGGTGATTGGTGTTTCATCACTAGTAAAGAAGAAGCCAAACATACCGCCAACATAGTTAATATTTAAATCAACGCCATGTCGCTCGGCTGCGGCTTTTAAACCCATGGCTAATTTTTCAGTCGCGGCACTTAATTGTAGATGCTTTTCACCTTTGGCTAGCTCAGTTAATGAGGCTAAACCAGCAGCCATTGCTAATGGGTTACCAGAAAGCGTGCCTGCTTGGTATACAGGGCCAACAGGGGCAATGAAATCCATAATTTCTTTTTTACCACCAAAAGCACCAACAGGCATTCCGCCGCCAATGACTTTACCTAAGGTGGTAAGATCTGGTTTGATACCATAATGAGCTTGTGCACCACCTAGAGCAACACGAAAGCCTGTCATTACCTCATCAAAAATAAGTACAGCGTTATATTCATCACATACTTTGCGTAAACCTTCTAGAAAACCTTCCACAGGAGGAATACAGTTCATGTTACCCGCAACAGGTTCAATGATAATACACGCAATTTGCTCAGGATATTTGTTAAAAATTTCTTTTACTTCATCCAGATTATTATAACTAACCGTTAATGTATGTTTTGCAAAGTCGGCAGGAATACCAGGAGAATTAGGCACGCCTAAAGTTAATGCGCCTGAGCCTGCTTTTACTAACAAAGAATCAGCATGACCATGATAACAGCCTTCAAATTTCAATATTTTATCGCGACCTGTATATCCTCGTGCTAAACGAATGGCGCTCATGGTTGCCTCAGTACCTGAGTTAACCATGCGTAAAGACTCCATTGAAGGTACCAATTCACGGACTTTCTCAGCCATGGTAATTTCAATTTCTGTTGGTGCACCAAAGCTTAAACCGTTTTGAGCAGTATTAATAACAGCATCTAAAATTGCTGGGTGGTTATGACCTAAGATCATAGGTCCCCATGATCCCACATAGTCGATGTAGGCATTATCGTCTGCATCATAAATATATGCACCTTCTGCACGCTTAATAAATGAAGGCGTACCACCAACACCATTAAATGCTCGTACTGGCGAATTAACACCTCCAGGGATAATACTCTTTGCTTTAGCAAAAAGTTCTTCTGAATTGTTTGTTGAAAAGTTAGTGGATCCATTCATAGTCAAAACTCTTTTTGGGTTTGTTATTTTAAATAGTTAGTTACTTGCTTCAATAGGAACAAGTTTTCACTGTTAAAATGATAAATTAGTTGTTTGCAGAAATATTAGTGTTTATTTGTGTGCCAGTTTACCTCTTTTTCGTACTGAGTTAATTGATCTTCGACACCTAATGCTAAAGCAAATAGTGCCATTCTCACTAATACCCCATTTTGTGCTTGCCTAAAAATAGCTAAGCTATCTAAGTCATTTAAATCAATATCCAGTTCATTGGCTTCTGGACGAGAATCCCGAGGCAGAGGATGCATTATTACGGTGTTTTCACGGCAATATTGTTGATAAACACTTTTGTTTAAACTGAAATGGCCACGATATAAATCAGCTTCATCTTTACTGGCAAAACGTTCTTGTTGAATTCTAGTTTGATAAATAACATCGCAAGATAAGTTACCTGCCATTGTATCAGTAACAATAACTTGATGGCCTGCATTTTCTAGTGCAGAAATAACACTGTCAGGCATTTGTAATGCGGTTGGTGAAACCATGGTGACTTTAACGTTGTTATACAGGCTGAGTAGTTTTGAAAGTGAATGAACAGTACGACCATGTTTTAGATCGCCCATTAATACAATATCAAGGTTATCTAAGCCTTTTTGATAATGCATCATTTCAGATTGTATGGTGAACAAGTCTAATAATGCTTGTGTTGGGTGCTCATTAGCACCATCGCCACCGTTAATGACAGGCACAGTGCTACCTTGTGCAAATTTTTCCACAGAATGCATTTGTGGATGTCGCATTGCAATGATATCACTGTAACCACTGATCACTTGTGCAGTATCAAATAACGATTCACCTTTACTTAGTGATGAGTTTTCTTGCCCTACCGTTTCACGGACAAAGCCGCCTAGCAAATTAAAAGCAGTACCAAAACTAACTCGAGTTCGCGTGCTGGGTTCAAAAAAAAGATTACTTAGAATAGCTCCATCAAGCACGGTACAACGCTTTTGTCTAGCTGCATAGGGCGCCATCTGTGCTGAAACATCGAGAATTTTCGCAATAGCATCACGATCAAATTGAGAGACTGACAGTATGTTATTGCCTTGGAATTTCATCATTTGGAGAAGCCCCGCTGTTAATGAAGAGCAAAAAATTTGCGGAAATATAGCATAGATTGAATATTTATAGAATGATAAAAACAAGTTTTCATGACTAATGTAGGTGAATTAACTAGCCTAGCTAACCTAGTTAATTCACCTACTTCTTAGCTAATGCTAGCGTTTAACACAAGATTTCGTTGTTAAGGTCCATTCTTGTGAGGTATTTATTCGTTTCAGTAAGCAATTATCACCTTGTTTTAGTAATTCAAAAACGATAGCAACTTCGTTATCAGTACGAATAATATTAATACCATCTGGCGAAGTCACTGGTGTTTTGCCTAGTAATAATCGACTTGTCTGTTGAAAAATATCTTTAGCAATAGGAATTTTTTTTCCTCCCATCGACTCACTTATTAACGTTATTATTTCAATACGGGCTAGTTCACTATTAGGTGTGAGTAAAGCGGCTTCTTTTTCGTTTGCTTGAATAGCACACGCGCATAAAGCAACAGGTAGAATAAACAATATTATTGCTTTGGTTTTGCTAAATAGATGCTTATTCATTACTGTTGCTTCCAGAATTAATGTGTCTGTATTTGTTAATGTAAGCATCGCGAATAATGGCATCTTGCAAAGGCGTTTTACCGTGAAGTATTATTTCTTGTTCTGATAGTAGTGTATGCGAGCGCATTGATTTCATTTTTTTCGCTGGCTGTTCAACCACATCAGGGCAGTCGTTGTTTGCTTGGTAGTACAGGGCACTGGCTAATAACAGTTCTTGCTCATCACCTAAGTCATGTTGGTAATCTTCTATTATTGGGCAGCCTTGAACTTGTGCTAATTTACCAGCAGCTGGTAATACAACAGGCATCAAACCATCAGTATAGTCACCAAAACCAGCGTTATTTTCACCTTTAAATTGAATGGTATAATAGGTTGAACCACAATTATCTTCGCTATCAAAACCATAAGGTTTACCGCAAGTAGTTTCACCAATTTGAATAACTTCAATATCAATACCAATAAGGGCGTTAATGAAAGATTCGCTTGCTGAACATGAAGAACCTGTAGTTAGTACATAAATGCGATTTAAATTTAACGTAGGTAGGGCTTGTCCCGCTTGAACAATAGACTCACCGCCTATGAGTCTTCTTAAATCCAGCGTTTTATCATAAAAGGGCATGGACTTATTTGCTATTTTATCGTTATATACGGTTGTTTCGTATGTTTTACCTGTTGTGGCATTACTACCCGCAATCATATACGCTAATTGTGATGATAGGGCTAAGTAGCCGCCACCGTTATAACGAAGGTCAACAATAAGCTCACTAATGTTTTGTTCAGTAAAGGTCCTTAAGTTTTCAAATAAATCTTTCTCAACGATGCTATTATAAAATGAATTGAGTAATATATACCCTGTTTTGCCTTGTGGGGTTTCAATAGTTTTAGCTATTTGTAGTGGTACCCCAGTTATTGCGGCGGTTTGTAGTTCAACTTCATAGGTATTATCTTTATTATCAATAAATTTAAAAGTATGTGCTTCACCTTCAATATTACTGTAAATAGCATTATTGATTGTATCTATATCATCTTCATTATCGCTATTAACAAAATCAATACCATCTATTGCTAACAATTTTGAACCACGTGAAATATTAGCGTTAAATGCTTGTGTGTTTGGGGTGATATTTTGAACAACCCATTGTCTTGGTATTGAACTTTGTTGCTTATCAAATAAAATACCGTAACCATAACTCACACCTAATTGTGTCAACTCTTCAACCTCGCTAGTAGGGCGGACAAAATGATAATAATCTTTCTCTTTTCCTGAGTCGGTTACAGCCGTAGTTTTAAGCTGGTCAAAGTAATCAGACAAGCTATAGTTTTTTGGATCTTTATCAATGACTTCCTTGTACCAAAGATAAGTTTCGTGAGTAAAAGCACGTTGCCAGTGTTTTTCTATTAACTCACTACCGTCTTTGTCTGGGTAGGCTATACCTGTAATAGGGCTATTACCTATTCTCGGGTTTTCACATTGAGCAGCAAAGTTATCAGATGGTTCAAATGTACCTTGTTCCCAAGAAGGTGCTGTATTGTCAGTGGGATTGGTGGGAGTTGAGTTTGTACTTCCGCCACCACCACAAGCTGTCAACAAAGCAAATGGCAGCAATATGGTTAATAATCGCGGGTATCGAGTGAAAGTATTTATATTCATTGTTTGAGGGTCCTTTTCATTATGCTTTCCTGTAAATATCATATCAAACAAATAGTAGGAGAGAATATTAAAAGTTATTAATAAAGCTAACAATAAGCAGGGTAAGTGCTTTGAGCTAGCGTTAATTTTTTATTAAATATAAGAACACATTAACCAAATGTAGGCTTGATATAGGCTAGCAGTATTACTGCAAATAAGGCTAATACGGGTATTTCGTTAAACACACGATAAAACTTACCTGAGCGCGTATTATTGTCTTGCTGAAAAGTTTTAACTAGCTTAAAACAATAGCCATGGTACATTAACAGTACAATCACTAAGGTAAGCTTTATATGTAACCATTTAGCAGCTACAAACCAAACATAACCATAACTATAAATGAGTGCTAAACCAAGTAAAACAGTAAATATTGCAAACGGAGTGATGAAATAAAGTAACCGTTTTTCCATCCCCTTTAATTGCTCACAAACTTCAACAGAGCTTGTTTCTGCGTGATTCACAAATAATCGAGGTAAATAGAATATTCCTGCAAACCAAGCCACCATGAAAATAACATGAAAGGCCTTAAACCATAAAACATTGTTCAATATAAATTCACTCATTACTCTTTTTTTCCTTCAAGTACGCATTCTCTTGCTGTTGATTGTGCCGGTAATATACTAGCAATGAGTTTACCATTCACTAGATATTGTCTAATTTGTTCAAAGGTCACAATGCCGATAATATTATCGATATTATCTTGATAAATATAAACTCCACCACGACGGTCATGTACAAGTGCTAAATATGCCTCTGCCAATGTTGCCTGTTGAGAGAGTGGGATAAGCTTATGAAAATTCATTTTTTCTGTTATTTGGTATTCCACTGCAATATTCTCAGGCGTTGTGTCAGTTTCAGCTTGTATGGTAACTAAAGGAATTTCTTCATTGAACTCAGCCCAATGATAATTTACTTGCTCTACTACTTTTTTATTTTTCATTATTTTTCTGATAGTTTTATTTACCACTGGAATCTTACTGTCGCTTGTTACTATCATGCCAGCGATAGTATTTGCTGAGGCATTTTCTGTGTATTCTATGTTTTTTATCATCAAACTTAACACCCCAATCTTTTGTAATGTTTTTTCTATTGGAGGTTTACGATAAACTAAGCCCTGCACATCTAACTGCATGGTAAATACAGATCGATTATTAAATAATTGGCCTGAAATAATACTTGCAACGGTGATAACAATCATTGCGGGTAAAATGACTTCTAACTGTCCTGATAATTCTACTACTGCTAACAAAGCAGCAAGAGGGGCATTTAAACTTGCCGCCATAAAGCCCGCCATTCCCATTAATATAAAGTCATTGCCAATGTGTTCACCAGGCAGTACTTGCATTACTAATGCGCCGCCTAATCCCCCCGCAATTGCACCTATTCCTATAATAGGGCCGACAATACCACCTGGAATACCTAAGCCTAAAGCAAACGTTGTCATTAAAAATTTGGCTAATAGCAAACTAAATAATAAACCAATATGCCAATTATTTGCGAGTGATAGATCAATAGCCCCACTGCCAACGCCCATAGCACCAGGTACTAAATAACCTAAGGCTCCAGTGATCAATGCTGCTAACATAAGCCTTGGCACAATATGAAAATTTTCACTATGTTTGATGACTGTTACAAGGGTTTTATTAAAGGCGGCAGCAAGCGAACCGAGTAAAATACCTAAAATAACTAAAGGAATATAGTGTTGTGGAATTAGCTCTATTCTATGAAAGTAATCAAAGTGCTGTGAGACCTCAAAAACATTGCGTGTGACCAAAGAGCCCACTAAAGAAGCCAACATAACAGGAATAAAAATATGAATTTTATATTCTCTCATGATGACTTCCATGACAAAAAGTACAGCGGCAATTGGTGTGTTAAATGTTGCAGCAATACCAGCAGCAATACCACAGGCACATAACGTGCGAATGCTATTATAGGGGAGTTTTAATAAACTACCTACATAGCTACCTGCGGCAGCGCCTAGATGAACAGCAGGACCCTCTCTTCCTACAGAAAAGCCAGAAGCAAGTGCCACCGCACTACCAAAAAATTGGTTGAAGGTATTTTTGAAAGGTATAACACCATGAGCGATTTTTAAGCGGTAAAGCACAAATGGGATACCTGTTCTTAAATACTCATAGCCAGTAATCCAAGCAAAGAGTAATATAATAAGTGAACCGATAATAGGCAAATCAAAACGACTTACCCCATCTAAAGTGATATAGTTATCGCGTTTAACTAAATAAAGCTGTTGGATTTGCTCTATAGTCAAGGTGAATAGAATAACTAATAATGCGGATGCAAACCCACCCACAATAGCAAGTAAACAAACTTGCCATGAAGTTTTGGGTAACGCTAGATGCTTTCTTACTGTGCTAATGTAACTCATTATTAATGACTAGTTTTATTGGTTTTACTTATTAACTGTGCTTATTTAGATAGTCTAAATAAGCACAGTTAATAAGCGACAGCTTCACAGCGCTTTTTTATTCTTTATGCATTAAGGTTATTGTACGTTACAAATGAATTGGTTAGCAAAAATAAATCTCACTGTTGTAACAAAGCGCTTAGGCCCCTTGAAATCAGCACTTTTTTTAGTCACGTTAATTATCCTTTGTTTATTCATTGGCTATAGATTTGGTAACTTCTATCATAATTTTCAATCAACTACGTTAGAGCAACAAAAAAATCGACTTGATCAATTATATGAAGAACAAGCGAGGCAAGTTGAACGTATTCACACGTTAGAAGTTGAGTTAGCAGTAGAGCAATTAGCGAATCAAAATGCACAAGCAACCTTGAAGAAGATGTCACTTGAGCATTATCAGGTAAAAAAAGAATTGGCTTTTTATGAAAAAGTGATGGCACCAGAGAAAGAGGTTGATGGTTTAGTTATTGATAATATTAAAATTTCAGCGAGTAAAAGCCCTGGTTATTATCACTTTCAAGTTGTATTAATGCAGCAGCAACGAAAAAGAAGCTATGTTAAAGGCTATATTGATTTAGCAATAACAGGTAGTTTAGCAAGCCAACCCACTCAATTAACATTGTCGGATATTTCAACTGTCAGTAAAAAAGATGTGTCATTTAGTTTCAAGTATTTTCAAATTATAGAGGGTACTTTTACTTTGCCTGAAAACTTTACTCCAGAAAAAATGCAAATATCTGCAATATTAACGAAAACTAAATGGCAAAAATATCAAAAGCTTAATAAAACATTACCTTGGGGGCTTGAATAATAAAACAATAATACTTGATTAAATTAGTCAGGTTTAAGATAATATCACTGTTGGCAAATTTATTGTCCTGACTAGGAAAAAATTTAATAGCCTTGGTATAATTACCTCAATTTTCGTATTTTTTTCAATCAAAAGTAGAGCTCCATGTCTGATCCTATTTCAAATCCAGAGTTACCCATTAAATTCACTGATTCAGCGGCTAAAAAAGTATTGTCTTTAATCACTGAAGAAGAAAATCCTGAACTAAAACTAAGAGTATATGTTACTGGCGGTGGCTGTTCTGGTTTCCAGTATGGTTTTACGTTTGATGAAAAAATTAATGAAGGCGATATGACCATAGAAAAGCAAGGTGTTACTATGGTCATAGATCCAATGAGCTTACAATATTTAGTTGACGGTGAAGTTGACTACCTTGAAAGTTTAGAAGGGTCTCGTTTTGTTGTGAATAACCCCAATGCAACAACTACTTGTGGCTGTGGTTCTTCTTTTTCAATGTAATTTCATTTATTTAACGCTTTGTAAACACACATTCTAGCGCAATAATAATTCAATATTATCAAACTATGCATTTTTCTAAATGTTTTCATTGGTTACTTCAGCTTTTTTACGCAAATAGAGTTGCTCATCAGCTTGCTGTAAAAGCTCTTCCATTGTTTGCTGTCCATCACTTGCAGCCGCGCCGCAGCTAATGGTTATGGGCAGGTATGAGCCTTGATAAGGCATAGGGTTATTCTTGAAAAATTCAGTTAAGCGTTTACAAGCTAGCAGTGCTTCTTCGTAGGTTTGACTTGCTAAGGTGATGACAAATTCATCACCAGCATAACGAAAGCACTTGTCGTTTTCACGGATTAGTTCTTTTAGTTGTGTGGCAACGTAAGTCAGTACTTTGTCACCACAATCATGTCCATAAGTATCGTTGATTTGTTTAAATTTATTACAATCTATGAACAATAATGAGAAAGGGATATTATATCGGCGCTGACGAATTAACTCTTCGTTAATCGAAGTTTCCATAAGACGTCGATTAGCGACCCCTGTCAATCTATCGTAATGAGCCATGTATTCTAGTTGCTCTCGAATTAATGTATTAGATAAACATAAGCTCACTTTTACTGCGAGTTGTTCTAGGTGTAATGTACCTAAGTTTGGCTGAAAACGTTCTTTATCATCGTCTGTAAAAAGTAGGCTACCAAATAGTTTGTCCTCAATAATTAAGGGGATTAGCGCGGCAGATTGAGTTTGGGCTCTTAAACTCTTTGGTATTATTGTTTCGATAATGTGAGGCGTATTAGTTAAAAATGGTTTTCTCTGAGGGTGAAGCTTTTGCAATTCTTTCATTGCGATGTTTTTGCAGTTTTCTCTATGCCAATTAGAATGCATGTTGCCACTTAATAGATAACTTATTGGGATTGGATCTGCCAACAACAAGCAAATCCCTGTTAGATTGAATTTATCTTTTATCGATGAAAGTAGTTGATGCAACAAATCTTGGCTTGTGGTGCAGGTTAATATTTGTGTTTCTATGTCAAATAGCTTTTGTGCTATTTCACTATTAACCCGTGAGTTTTCAATCACATTTGCTAACTTACGCGCCAATTCTATTTCGGTGTCAGACATTTAATAAATACCAGTTTTCCACGTTGGAAAAATTAGGGTAACTAATTTGTAAATCATACCATTGTGAATTGTTTTACATAGCTAAGCAAGTGGCTAAACCAGTAAAGTTAACCTATAACTTCACGTTGTTTATATGAAATGAATCACATTACTCGCTGGTTTAGTCACATAATCAATCAGGTGTAGTTTAGAAAATTGTTTTTCTGTAATTATTTAATTTTAAACTATGAGTAATAATGATTCTTATTTATAATAAGACGTTCTTACATTTTTATTTGGATCTCAATTGTTCAAGCTGTGGTTACGTAGAATACATTTATTATTAGCAATATTTTCAGGTTTATTTTTAATTAGTTCTAGTATCACAGGAACATTATTAATTTATGCACAAACGATCCAACGTGAAATTAACCCAGACTATTGGCAAGTATTACCTGAAGAGCGCACGCTAACATATAACAACATTATCCAAAGTGTTGAAGACGATACTCAGCAGAAGGTGACACTAATTCAACCAGAATTAGAGTCTAATTTAGCTTGGCAAATACAATTAGCGAATAAACGCTATGTCAGCGTTAACCCTTATAACGCTAAAATTTTATTAGAGTATGATTATTATAGTACCTTCTATGGTTTTACGATGGCTTTTCATCGTTGGTTGTTATATCAAGACAAAGACGGAAACTTTCCATTTAGATTATGGGTTTCAATTGCGACCTTATGTTTGATTATAGAAATTATTGTTGGTCTTTATTTATGGATAAGACCGAGAAATCGTATAAAGCGTTTAAAAATCAATAGAAAAGCCAAAAATAAAATTTTATTTTACCAATTACACACCGTTCTGGGGGTGTTTTTATTTATCCCTCTACTATTAGTTGCTTTCAGTGGCATCGCTTTTCATTGGAAAATGGAAACGTCAACCGTCGTTGAAATGCTTACCTTGGGTGAAATTGAACAAAGACCTGACGCGCCTACTATAGAAAATCAATACTCATCAGATTTACAACTTGGTTTAGCATTAAAAAATGGTTTAAGTGCCTTACCGCAAGCCAGTTTATATAGAATTTATATGGCTAAAAATCCATCTGAAAGCATGGCGCTTAGAATGAAAATGCCAGGTGAAAGTCATGCTTATAGTTGGGTTTGGGTAAATCCTTATACGGCAAAGGTGTTGCAAGTTTATGATGCCACTAAAGCGTCATTTTCTACTCAAGTATGGAATTTTAAGTATAAATTTCATATTGGTGATTTTTTAAGCCCTATCGTTCAAGTATTCTGGATTGTAATAGCGCTATCGCCATGTTTTTTTGTTATTTCTGGGTTTTATCTTTGGTTTTGTCGTCATAGAAAGAAAAAAATATAAACAGTTCTTGATAATAGTTATTATTGTCATTAGTATTTGCGCCAATTAAATTAAGGAAGGCGCAATGAAATTCACACAACTTACAACACTTGCTGTGGCTATATCAGCTCAGTTTTTGACTCCTATTTATGCTCAAAATAATGAGCAAACTGAAAATATGGAAACTATTATCGTGACAGGAAGTCGTGTTATTGAAAGTATTGATGAGGTGCCCGCTTCAATCACCGTTATTAGTCGTAAAAAAATAGAACAACATTTAAAAGTATCGCCTGAATTACAAAGCTTATTGGCTATGTATGTTCCTGGCATGGCAACCAGCACAGGCACCTCAAGCAATGCTGGGCAAACATTACGTGGTCGTGCTCCCTTAGTCATGATTGATGGTGTACCCCAATCAACACCCCTACGCAATGGCTCGCTAGGTATTAAAACTCTTGATCCTAGTGCAATTGAACGAATAGAAGTAATAAAAGGGGCTACCTCTATTTATGGTAATGGTGCAGCGGGTGGTATTATTAACTATATTACCAAACGTTCATCAAATGAAGGAATGGCAGGAGAAGTCAGTTTATCTAGTCGTTTTAGTATGGTTCAACCTGATGAAAGTGCGGGTGGTCGTTTAGAAGGTAATATTAATGGCAAAATAAATAAATTTAGCTATTTATTTACGGCTAGCTATGAAGAAAACGGCGTACAACGAGATGCTGAAGGTGATATACCCGGTTTACAATACGGTTTGTCTGATGCAGAAACTCAAAACTATTTTACCAAACTTGGTTATCAATTTGACGATGATAAAGCATTACAGCTGAGCTATAACTTCTATAGTTCTCAGCAAAAAACAGATTTGGGTGATGTTTCTGGTGATATTAATGTAGGTGAAAAGACTTACGCTATTCATGTACCACTAGAACAGCAAAAACAGGGAGAGCCACAAGGACAAGATGGCAATACCAATTTAATGGTTAAGTATACTGATTACGCTGTGTTCCCTCAAACCCAAATGACGTTAGACTTTTATCAGCAAGATATTAAAAATACCTTTTTCTACTCTCCCTCTTTTGCTAACCCAAGTGAAGGGTATACAGGTGGACAATCAGTAATAAAATCTGAAAAAATGGGTGGCAGAGCTACATTTAATACCCAAATTGATTTCGATAATATTGAAGCCACATTTATATATGGTATTGATTCACTTAATGATATTACTTCACAGCCATTAGTTGATGGGCGTATTTGGGTGCCTGAAATGGATATGACAAACTTAGCGGGCTTCTTACAAACTAAATGGGTAATTAATGATGATATTATTGTTAAAGTCGGTATTCGTCAGGAAGATATTGAACTGCAAGTAGACGATTACCAAACGCTTAAACAATGTAAATCAGTAGATCAATGTCAAGCATCAATTGATGTTGTTGGTGGTACTATTGATTACGAAGCAACAACGTATAATGCAGCAATAAAATATAACTATAGCCCTTTATTTAGCCCCTTTGCTAGTTATTCACAAGGTGCTGATATTTCGGATATTGGCCGATTGTTACGTACTGCCACGGTAACTAATATTACGCTAATTCGTACTCAAGCTTCAATTATTGATAACTATGAAATTGGTTTCAATTCACAGGTTAATGATGATTTACGTATTGAGTTTGCTGCTTATCGTAGTACATCAGAGTTAGGTACTAGCAGCCAATTTGACGAAGCCACTGGGGTGTATTTACCTGTAAGAGCACCTCAAAAAATTTGGGGTTATGAAGGACTAATTGATTATCAGATCAGCCCTGATTTACAAGTAGTAGCAACATATAGCTATGTTGAAGGTAAAAATACTGAAACAGATGTGCATTTAGGTGCGCAACAAATTTCACCACCTAAAGCAACCGTTAACCTTGCTTGGCAATCGTCAGATGACTTATCTTTTACCTTGAGCTATTTGTATGTAGCAGATCGTAAAAAATTTAATGCAAATGAAGAAGGTGAATATGTTGGCGATCAAGGACCTGTTAACCATTACCAAATCGCTAATCTAAGTGGACAGTACTTGATTAACAAAAATTGGAATGTATTTTTTGGTATAGAAAACTTATTCAATGAAGATTACTTTCCCGCAAAGTCTCAAGCCTATCGTTATGGTGGCTACAATGTTAAAGGGTTAGGAACAACAGCTAATATTGGGGTTAAATATCAATTTTAATAGAGATATAAAAATAGCATTGCACTAACATAAAATGCTCACAACACGTTTGAAAAAGAAAAAGGCAGCCAATATTATCTTGGCTGCCTTTTTCTTTGGGTGGGCAGATTAAGGCGTAACCGTGTTGATAGAGTTAAATACAAAATGTTTTGGTCTTTATATTGCATCAAGATTAATATTTTAATTGCATAGCTGTATTATTTAATGATTTACGTGCTAAGTTTTATTAGGCTTGGTTTTAATATAGCTTATGTTTAGTTTTGTGCTTTGCTGCCGATAAAAAATAAAGTCAAAATTTTGTCTATTTCCTAGGATTACGATATGCGTATTACTCTTTTTTTAATTTCTTTGTGTTTTTTACCTTTAGCTTATGGGCAAAATTTAACAGCAGTTCAAGTTTATACAGATGACCAACTGCTAAATTTAATAAAAGTAAACAAACATTTAAGTCAAGTTGTGCTAGATGATTGTCAATTAGTGCAAGACATTGAGGCCCGAGCAATAAAATCAGAAATGCCTTCATATCAATTTTTGTGGGGTGATATGTTAGCCTACGGCGTTTGTGTTAAAAAAGACGTTGAATTGGGTGTGCATTATATGCGGTTGGCGGCAGATCAAGGATTAGCTGAAGGTCTTGAACAAATGGGACGTTATTATCATATAGGTAAATTTATGCAGGTAGACATAGAGCAAGCCATTATTTTCCTAAAAGCTGCCGCTTCTATGAATAATCTTGCCGCTCAAATGCGATTAGCCAGTATCTATCAACAGGGGTATGGAAGCCCGCTTGATTATCCTGAATTATATTCTCAACTTCATCATGCCATGACAGATGATAAAGTTATTCATAAAAAAATTAGTCAATTGAAAAAGCAATTAGCTATGAAAATGCCAACTAAAGTTGTTAATGCCGCTAAAAAAACAGATTATACTAATTGATTAACACGGCCCTTATTTTAGGTGAAAATAGGGCAAAAGCCCTGTTTATTCCAATGGTTTACTTTCTACTTGTGTTTTTCAAATTTGTGGTATACTTGTCAGTAATTAATTATTAATTTCACTTATTTATTTCCATTCATTACAAGAAACACATTATTTTGACCCTAAATGATCCCCACGCTAAGCGTGAAGCAAAAAAATATGAAAAACCAGTCGCTTCACGCGAATTACTATTATCAATTATTGAAAAATGCTCGCCACCTCCCACCTTTAATGCCCTTGTTAAAACATTAAAATATCAAGAGGAGCATTTACTTGTCGGTTTAAAGCGTCGTTTACGCGCGATGGAAAATAGTGGACAGCTTGTATTTAATCAATTTAAACAATATGCCATTCCTGCAAAAAGTAGTTTGTTAACAGGCACCGTTATTGGTCATCGAGATGGCTTTGGTTTTTTCTCACCTGATAAAACCAGTATGAAAGATGACTTGCCAATAAAGCCAGGCAAAGATTTTTATATCTCCTCTCATGAAATGCAGCGTGTTTTTCATGGTGATGTAGTACAAGCCATATTAGTTGATCGAACTGACAGAAAGGGACGTAAAGAAGTTAAAATTCTTGATGTAATAGAGCCTAGAAAAACACCTATTGTTGGGCGGTTCTATATTGATCATCATATTTGCACGGTTGTACCTGAAGACAGCAAAATAAAACAAGAAATATTAATTGACCCTAAAGCGAAGCTTGGTGCACGTCATGGTCAAATGGTTGTAGTTAATTTAAAGCAAAGACCAACCAAACGATCTCACGCCATCGGTGAAGTGATCGAAGTATTAGGCGATCATATGGCGCCAGGCATGGAAATAGAAATTGCCTTGCGAGCCCATGATTTACCGCATCAATTTACACATGCAGTACAAGCTGAAATTACCCAAATTGCAGATGAAGTAGAAGAGTCAGCGAAATTGCCTCGTAAAGATTTGCGTGATTTACCTTTAGTCACTATTGATGGTGAAGATGCTCGCGATTTTGATGATGCAGTTTATTGTCAAAAAGAAGCTGCTGGTGGTTGGCGTTTATGGGTAGCTATTGCTGATGTGAGTTATTATGTGCGCCATGGTACAGCATTAGATGATGAAGCTATTGCTCGCGGTAATTCAGTGTATTTTCCAAGCCAAGTTATTCCCATGTTACCAGAAAAGCTATCCAATGGTTTGTGTTCACTAAACCCCGATGTTGACCGGCTTTGCATGGTGTGTGAGATGATAGTCTCTGCTACAGGACAATTGTCAGATAGCCAATTTTATCCTGCAGTAATGCGCTCTAAGGCACGATTTACTTACAGTAAAGTTGCCGCAATACTGGGGGTTAATAAAAACACATCAAATGGCGAAAGTGAAAAAAACAGTGAAACGGATGCTGGTCAAAAACTTAGAGCTGAATATTCAGCATTAGTACCTGACTTAGAAAACCTAGAAGACATGTATTTAGCATTAAGTGATGCACGTAATAAACGTGGTGCTATTGCCTTTGAAACAGAAGAGTCACTTTTCCTATTTAACCAAGATAAAAAAATTGAAAGTATCGTGCCGCTTGTTCGTAATGATGCTCATAAAATTATTGAAGAATGCATGATTTTGGCTAATGTGGCTACAGCACAGTTTATTGAAAAACATAATAAACCTGGCTTGTTTCGTGTTCATGATAAACCAAGCGAAGAAAAATATAATAATTTTGTCAGTTATTTATCAGAGCTAGGTCTTAAAATACCAAACAGAGAAGAGCCTGAGCCAAAAGATTATTGTGATATTTTAGCGAAAATAGTTGATAGACCAGACCATGAATTGATTCAAACAATGCTTTTACGCTCAATGCGACAAGCTGTATATCAAAGTGATAATTTAGGACATTTTGGTTTGGCATTAGCGTCATACAGCCACTTTACCTCACCTATCAGGCGCTATCCTGATTTAGTGGTGCATCGCGTAATAAAAAGTATTCTGCTTAAAGAAGCGCAAACACAAGCGCAACGAGAAGCCAATGCAGGCGCTTATGACTATAAGCTTGAAGAGGTTATAGCGCTTGGAGAGCACTGTTCGATGACAGAGCGCAGAGCTGATGAAGCCACCCGAGACGTGAGTGATTGGTTGAAATGCGAATTTATGCAAGACCATGTGGGTGATAGCTTTACTGGTGTTATTAGCACAGTCACTAATTTTGGCCTTTTTGTTCGGTTACATGATTTACATATTGAAGGTTTAGTACATATCACTTCGTTGGGGCGAGATTATTATCATTATGATGATGTCAGAATGTGTTTGACAGGTGAAAATACTGGCGTTAAATACCGTGTTGGTGATGTTGTAACCGTGGAAGTTGCAGCGGTTAATTTAGATGAAAAGAAAATTGATCTTGCGATACAAGGTGTTGAAGGAAATAACACCAACAACGTGAAAGTGAAAGGTAAAAATAGCCAAAGTAAAAGCCGAAAATCATCGAAAACCAAGGTTAAAGCTAAAGAAAAAGACAACCCTAAAGTTAAGTCCAAAGCAAAAAAGCGAACTGCTCGCAAAAAACGTCCTGGAAAAAATGCACGTAAAAAACCAGCTAAATAAGATAATTTTTCAGTTAGCTTACTAATAAAGGTTAACTAACTTAATGTTTGAACAGTGATTGTAGGCAAGATTTTAGTCACCTATGTTATGCGTATAAGCTTGTAACTATGTGCGATAAAGGCAAATGAAATGGCAAAGAATGAAGAAGTAGTATTTGGTATTCACGCGGTTAACGCTTTATTAGAAAGCGCACCAGAGCGTTTTATAGAAATGTGGCTATTAAAAGGGCGTGACGATGATCGTTTGTTGCCTATTATTAATTTAGCTCGTAAATATGGTATTCCTGCTCAAATGGTACAAAGACGCGTACTTGATGATAAAAGTGAAGGAGAGCAGCATCAAGGGGTTATTGCACGAGTAAAACCAGGCAAAATACTCACTGAAAATGATTTAGAAGATATTATCAGCGCGGTAGAAAAACGTAATGTTTCCCCATTTTTGCTTATTTTAGATGGTGTTACAGACCCTCATAACCTTGGCGCATGTCTGCGCAATGCCGATGCGGCAGGTGTTCAGGCGATTATAGTCCCCAAAGATAATGCCGCAAAGATCACCGCGACTGTGCGCAAAGTTGCTGTTGGCGCGGCAGAGTCAGTGCCGTTAGTGCAAGTGACAAACTTATCTCGTACGATGAAGCATTTACAACAAATGGGCATATGGATAGTTGGCACTGCGGGTGAAACTGACACTTGTTTGTATGATGTGAAATTATCAGGACCAATGGCACTTGTAATGGGAGCTGAAGGTAAAGGTATGCGTCGATTAACCCGTGAAAATTGCGATCAATTAGTTAAACTGCCTATGGCTGGCAGTGTATCAAGCTTAAATGTGTCAGTTGCCACGGGCATTTGTTTGTTTGAAATGGTTAGACAACGTTTGATCTGATGAAACTTTACAGTATAATTTCAGCTTTAGTTCAGTGTAAGCGCTGAATTATTTCCTAACATCCTTAACTCTTTCGGAAAAAACACCAGGGACGAAGTACATGAAAAAACTCTTAATAGCACTTTTGTTACTTATTGTTGCTGTTTTACTTACACCAAAACTTATTGGCGGTGTGGTTGAAACTGAGCATCAAGCGGCTATGAAAAAACTGAATGAAAATCCAGCGATTACAGTGAACTCAACGACTTTCGCTCGACAATGGTTTAATGGTGCAGCAACGACCGAAATAGCAATTAAAATAGAAGGTGAAGAAGTAAACAATATCACGCTTGTTGTTGAAGAAGATATATTATTTGGCCCCATAATTTTCACTAAAGAAGGTGTCGAATTCGGTTTAAGTTATTCACAGGCTGACATTAATTTTAAAGACTTTATTCTTGACGAAGAAATTGAAACTTTTATTAAAGACACTGTTCACTTAAGTGCTTTGTTAACTTTTTCTAAAAATATTGTTTCTCATCTTGTTGTTGATGACGTATCTAAAGAAATTGATGGGAACAAAATTATATCTGCAAAGGCACTAGGTAAATTTACCTTAGAAAATAACAGTAGATTTTACGGTGATTTTACTTGGCCAGGTTTAACGATAACGTCAAATGAGGAGAGTCTTAGTATTAAAAAGCTAGGTTTTTCGGTAGATCAAACATTGATCGCTGGTGACTACTTTCAAGGTAATGCCATTTCAATTGGTGATTTCAAATTTTCACTCGCATCGGTGACAGGCAAAGACACTACAGGTGAAATTGTGCTTACGATAGATAACCTATCAGCGATAGCAATGTCATCCGTGCACGATGATCTGATGAATATCACGATGAATTATAGTGCTAATAAAATCTTAACCAAAGGTCTGCAGCTAGATAACGCTAATTTAGCTATTATATTCGACAGGTTTAACATTCAAGTAATGCAAGACGTTAATACTTTTATATCAGGTTTTTCTACAAACAGTGAAGCAATGTTTAATTCAGAAAATATACAAAAAATGTCTGATTTTATTGCTAAATTACTGATTGATGATCCAATTATTAAAATTGAAGATTTAAGTGTAGACACCCCCGAAGGTAAAATTAAATCTGCAATGCAGGTTAGTGTTGATAAAAACTTGTTTGACACAGCCAATATCATGTCGATTATGGCAGCAGTGAAAGCTGATGCTAAGGGTAAAGCCCCTATGCCATTTTTTGATAAACTTGGTTTAGCGCCTATGATTGGAATGTATGTAGATCAAGGCTTTATTATTCAAAAAGAAGATGAATTGAGTTTTAGTCTTAACTACGTTCAAGGGAAATTAGATGTTAACGGCAAAATAATACCACTATAAGTTTAACGCATACTGTTTAATACAGTGTGCAATGTGTAAGTAGATTAAATAGGTGGCTTGGTATTTTCAGTGTTCTTAGTGGTTAAAAAATGTTGAATACAAATAGGTATAGAACATTCAACCACCAAGAGCACCACGTTAATATGTGATTATTTATGTAATGTTATGTAAAGCAGGTAGTATTTAAAGATAAAACTAAACTAAAATAACACGATAATAAACCACATTGCTTTTTAGTTTATGACAAAAAAAATCAAGTCATTATACGTCATCATCACCTCTATGTTCCTGCTGTCTTGCAGTACAACAGGAGGATTAGATAAAAACCTCCGTCAATCTCACGTACCAGAAAACTGGTCATCTGATGTATCTACAGCTCAAATAAAAGAGAACTGGTTTGAACAACTGCAAAATGATCAGATTTACCAATTGGTAGATATTGCGCTTGAGCATAATTTTCAATTAAAACAGCAAGCTTTGTTAATTGATATTCAACAACAGCAACTCTTTGTGGCAGGTAGTGCGTTATGGCCTTCGCTGACTACGTCTTTAAGTAACAACCGTAGAAAAACTGTGTCAGATACTGCTGACGCTAGCTATAGTAACAACGCATCACTTGACTTGAACTTGCAGTATGAACTAGATCTTTGGGGCAAGTTATCTGCAGCAGATCAGCAAGCCAATTTAGAATTAATGGCGCAAAAAGCAACATATGAACAAGCCAAACAACAATTGGTTGCTGATGTGATTAAAGCATGGTTTGACGTAATAGAAGCCAATAAATTATTAGCGCTTTATCAAGAACGAAGTAATAATACAAAACAAAGTTTATTGATTATTGAATCAGGTTATCAACAAGGGCTTAACAGCGCGCTCGATGTTTATTTAACACGTAATGAAGTGAACAATGAGTTATCACGAATAGCCGAACAGCAAGCACAACAAACCTTAGCTATTCGTAAACTTGAACAATTATTAGGGCAGTATCCAGAAGGAAAACTTTTGGTTAACGCACCATTGCCTCTACTTGAATCAGATATACCTATTGGTTTACCAAGTGATTTGATTTCTAGAAAACCTGAATTATTGGCCAGTTGGTATCAATTACTTGCCAAAGATTCTGCCTTGGCATTCGCGCATAAACAGCGGTTTCCTAGTGTGAGTATAACGGCTACATTATCAGACAATAAAACTGAAATTTCAGATTTGTTATCAACATCTTCATTAGGTTGGTCATTATTAGGTAACTTATCAATGCCACTATTTAATGCAGGTAAACTTAAAGCCAACGAAGAAAAGTCTCGCTTAACACTTAAACAAACAGAGCAAGCATATTTGTCGACACTTTATAACGCGTTTGCTGATGTTGAAAATGCGGTAACGACAGAAGCAACATTGACTGAGCGTTATCAAATTATGCTAAAAGCGCAAGAGAATGCAATAGCTGCTGAAACATTGTCATTTGAACAATACCAAAGAGGCTTGGTGGATTATACCACTGTGCTTGATGCAAAAAGTCGCGCTTATGACGCTCAAAGCACTGTAATTCAAATTAAAAATCAACTAATTGCTAATCGAATTAACTTGCATATTGCCCTTGGTGGTAATTTTTCTGCAACTGTTTCAGCAGAATCAAAATAAAGGATAAGTAGGCAATGACTAACAACAATAATCATTCAATGAGCCAGTCAATGAATCAATCAACGCCCCTTGCAACAAAAAAGTCAAAAGTAAAAAAAATTATTATTCCAGTAGTAATTTTAATTAGCACGTTTTTTATTTCACAAGTCATTATAAATAACCCACCTGAAAGTAATCGTGGTAGTGGTGAAATTGCGGCAAAAATCACGGTAGAAACATTACCGTTGGTACCTCAACGCTATACGATTATGTTGAATAGTTTTGGCACTGTGCAACCGAGAACACAAAGTGTTTTAGTCGCGCAGGTATCAGGTGAAATAAATGAAATAAGCCAACAATTTAGAAACGGGGGCTTTTTTGAAAAAGGTGATGTACTTGTACAACTTGACGATAGAGATCATCGTGCTGAAGTGAATCTTAATCAAGCTAACCTACTTTCAGCAAAACAAGCTTTATTAGAAGAACAAGCAAGAGCTAAACAAGCATTAATTGACTGGCAACGATTAGGTAATGGCGCACAAGCGAGTGCTTTAGTTTTACGTGAGCCGCAACTCGCTGCTGCACAAGCACAAGTTTTATCAGCACAAGCTAACTTAGAAAAAGCACAGTTACAGTTAGAGCGCACTAATATTGTTGCGCCGTTCGCAGGACGGATTCTAACCAAACATGTTGATCTTGGCCGTGTTGTGGCAAGTAATACGCAGTTGGCAGATATTTATGCAATTGACTATGTTGAAATAAGACTTCCCATTAAGAATAAAGATTTAAGTTTTATGGCTTTGCCAGAAGAGTACCGTGATTCAAATAAAACAGTACAAGGTACTATGGTGCAACTTACCTCCACCTTAATAGGGCAGCAACAATGGCAAGGAGAAATTGTTCGTACGGAAGGGGCTGTCGATGAAAACTCTCAGCAGCTTTATGTTGTTGCTCAAATAGATAACCCTTACGATGTAAGTAATAATAAAGTGGCACCGATTAAAATTGGGCAATACGTTAATGCTGAAATTACAGGTAGAACCATTGAAAAAGCACTTGTCATTCCTAACAGTGCTATTTATCAAGGGAGTTATGTTTACACCGTTGAAAATATAGAAGATAAGAATGTGTTAAAACGAAAAGATATCAATATACGTTGGCAAAACAATGAAGATGCACTGATTGAAGCTGGTTTAACCTTTGGTGAGAAGTTGGTATTAACACCATTGGGTCAAGTGAGTTCAGGAACGCCTGTAAAACTGGCTGGAGAGACAACCGTTAGAGGACAAAAATCAAATCGAGGAGACAAAAAAGAAGAGGGGCGTTTAAACAAAAAGAAGAATAATGTTGATAAAGCACCTTATGTGGAGAATAACTAATGATTGCTTGGTTTGCACGTAACCATGTAGCGGCTAATTTATTAATGATTAGCATCTTATTTTTAGGTTTATTTAGCTTGTCATCCAGAATTCCTTTGGAAGTATTTCCTTCTTTTGCCACAGACAAGATCTCAGTAAGTGTCACTTTGCGTGGTTCTACCCCAGAGGATGTAGAGCAAGGCGTTGCTATTCGTATTGAAGAGGCAGTTCAAGACTTAGAGGGTATTGAACAAATTTCTTCTCGTTCATCTGAAGGGGCTGCATCGGTAAGTATTGAAATTGACTCTTCCTATGATGCAAGAGAAATGTTGGCCGATATTAAAGCCCGTGTTGATTCAATTAATACCTTTCCCGTTGACGCAGAAAAGCCAATTGTTTCCCTTGCAGAGCGTAAACGAGAAGTTATAGCTGTCTCTGTTTCTAGTATTTATGGTGAAAAGGAAATTAGAGAATTTGCTGAGCGAACCCGTGATGACTTATTACAAATTCCAGGCATAACACAGCTTGAACTGAGTGGTATTCGTAACTATGAAATTGCTATTGAAATATCTCAAGATATGTTACGTCAATATAATTTGACTATTAGCCAAGTGAGTAGTGCTATTGCTAACTCAAGTAGTGATATTTCTTCAGGAAATATTAAAACCCAAGGTGGAGATGTTCTAATTCGCTCTAAAGGTCAAGCTTATCATAAAGATCAGTTTGCTAATATTGCCATAAAAACTAACACTGATGGCTCTATTATTACCTTGAATGATATTGCAGTAATTAGAGATGACTTTGAAGAAACGCCAGTAAGAACAAGGTTCAACGGTAAGAGTGCCGCCTTTATTGATGTGTATCGTATTGGCCAACAAAGTGCTATTGATGTAGCAGATAAAGTTAAAGACTATATTGAAGAACGTCAAAGTAGTTTACCTCATGGTTATGAGCTAAGTTATTGGGATGATGACTCGCAAATTGTTAAAGCGCGTATTTCAACGCTAACAACTAATGCTATGCAAGGGGGAATATTAGTGTTTGCGTTATTATCACTATTTTTACGCCCGTCTATTGCTGTTTGGGTTTGTATTGGTATTCCTGTGTCTTTTATGGGGGCTTTTATTGTTATGCCATTTATGGGTATAACGTTAAATGTGATGAGTTTATTTGCTTTCATTTTAGTACTGGGTATTGTGGTTGATGATGCCATAGTGACAGGTGAAAATATTTATACCCATTTGCAGAAGTCAGAATCGGGTGAACTTGCAGCCATTCGAGGTACAGAAGAAGTGGCAACACCTGTAACCTTTGGTATTTTGACCACAGTAGCTGCTTTTTTACCATTAGCCTATATTGAAGGGGCGCGTGGCGATTTGTTTGCCCAAATTCCAGTGGTGGTTATTCCTGTATTAATTTTTTCATTAATTGAATCTAAATTTGTTTTACCATCACACTTAAAAACAATTAAGTTACGCCACGAACAAACCCAACCAAGTAAACTTGAGCAATTTCAACGTAAATTTGCAGATGGCTTTGAACAACTTATTTTACGTTATTATCAACCTTTGTTAGCCATAGCACTTAAGCAAAAAATAACAACCTTAAGTTTGTTTATAGGTGTATTTATTATTATTGTTTCCTTAATCGTGAGCGGTTGGACTAAATTTATCTTTTTCCCTCGTATTCCTAGTGAAACAGTTCGTGCCAGTATTACAATGCCAGTAGGTACACCATTTGATGTAACGAATAAGTTTGTGATTGATATGGCAGATAAAGCTCAACAATTACAAGAGAAATACCGAGATAGCGACACAGGAAAAAGCATTGTGCTAAACATATTAGCAACCACTGGTGGTAGAGGGGGAGTATCTCATTCGGGTGGTGTTCGCTTTGAAATTACACCGCCAGAGCAAAGAGAGTCAAATATTACCTCACGTCAATTGGTACAGGAATGGCGTGATATGATTGGTGTTATCCCTGGCGCAGAAAGTGTTACTTTTAGGGCTGAGCTAGGTCGTTCTTCTGATCCCATTAATGTGCAATTAACCGCAACGTCGTTAGTTACACTGAAAGAGGTTGCCAACAAAGTTAAAGAGCGATTGCACACTTATCCTACCGTATTTGAAATTGCTGATAGCTTGTCCGATGGTAAAGAAGAATTACGCATTGAATTAACTAAACAAGGCGTTGCATTAGGTTTAACACGGGTTGAAATTTCTCGTCAAGTTCGTAGTGCTTTCTTTGGAGCGCAAGTTCAGCGAATACAAAGAGGCAGAGATGATGTGCGTGTGATGGTGCGGTTACCTCAAAATGAGCGTAGTGCCATTGCAGACGTAGAAAACCTTTTAATATCAACACCGCAAGGAGGGAATGTTCCTTTATCTCATGTAGCAATACTGATACCAGATCAAAGCCCTTCAACAATTAATCGTATTGATTTATATCGCACAGTTAACGTGACAGCGGATGTTGAAAAGTCAAACACTAATATGACAGTGCTACAGGCAGACTTAAAAGGCTATTTAGATGAACTGATTACTCACTACCCTGGTGTTGGTCATTCTCTAGAAGGTGAAGCAAAAGAGCAGCGTGAATCATTTAGTTCATTGAGCTGGGCGTTAGTTTTTGTATTTTTTATTATCTATGTACTGTTAGCTATTCCTTTTAAATCTTACTTACAGCCGCTTATTGTAATGAGCGTTATTCCTTTTGGTATGATTGGGGCCATTATGGGACACTGGATTATGGGAATGGAATTAACCATTATGAGCTTATTAGGTATGTTAGCCCTCGTGGGGGTTGTAGTGAATGACTCGTTAGTGTTAGTTGATTTTATTAATAAAAAACGTGAAGAAACGAATGATCTCATGGAGGCTGTTTTGATAGCGGGCGCAGCACGTTTCAGACCTGTAATGCTAACCAGTTTAACCACTTTTATTGGGTTGATGCCACTACTTTTTGAAAAATCAACTCAGGCACAATTTTTGATTCCAATGGCGGTTTCATTAGGCTTTGGTATTTTATTTGCTACGTTTATTACCTTGTTACTTATCCCTGTTAATTACATGCTGGCAGAACGAGTGAAGAACGTATGGCAACATTAATTCTTTAAGGGAGAATAAGCGCTTGCATTAACAGGGCGATTTCCCTACAATACGCGTCCTTAATTCAGTCCGAACTTTTTGTTCCTTGCCTCAACTGGTGTTGACTGAGCCAGATTATGAGGCTACAACCCATAAGGAGCTCGTAATGCGTCATTACGAAATCGTATTTATGGTTCACCCTGATCAGAGTGAACAAGTGCCTGGTATGATCCAGCGCTACACAGACTTGATCAATGCTGCTGAAGGCAAAATCCACCGTCTAGAAGACTGGGGTCGTCGTCAATTAGCATACCCAATCAATAAATTACATAAAGCACACTATGTTCTTATGAACATTGAAGCGCCACAGTCAGTTATTGATGAGCTTGAAACTTCTTTCCGTTATAACGATGTTGTTATCCGTAACATGATCATGCGTACTAAAGACGCGGTAACTGAAGCATCAGTAATGGCTGCTGCTAAAGAAGACCGTCGTGAAGTTAAGAAAGATGTTGCCGCTACGTCAGCTGATACTGAAGAAGACTCTGTAGAAGAGAGCTCTGAAGAAGAAGCTAACGAAGAATAAGTAATCTGTGATGCTCTCGCAAGACTCTTTTAAAGACTCTTTACAAGAGAATATTCTTGTGTTGGCTGGTTCTGTAGTTAAAACACCAAAACAGTCAACAAGCCCAGCGGGTATTACTCATAGCCAGTTTTCAATAGACCACAAGTCTATACAAAATGAAGCAGGTATGAACCGACAAGCATTTGTCAGAATACAAGTTGTTGCAACAAGTGAATTATCACACTTAACTCGTGAATTAGTTGTTGGGCAAATAGTAAAAGTGACGGGATTTATTAATCGTCATGAATCAAGAAATGGTAACCCGTTGCTTGTTTTACATGCTCAACAGATCGAAATGATTAATTAGTGTTTTATTTTTATATTAAGTTATAAATAAAATCGTATTCGGAGAATATTATGTCTCGTTTTTTTAGACGTCGTAAGTTTTGTCGCTTTACAGCGGAAGGCGCAACATCTGTAGATTATAAAGATATTGCCACGTTAAAAAATTATATCACTGAAAGTGGTAAAATTGTTCCTAGCCGTATCACTGGTACTGCTGCTAAATACCAACGTCAATTAACACGTGCTATCAAACGCGCTCGTTACTTGTCATTGTTACCATACACTGACTTACACAAGTAAGCTAATAAGGGGTTTATTATGGAAGTAATTCTTCTAGACAAAATCGCCAAATTAGGCGGCCTTGGTGACAAGGTATCTGTTAAATCAGGTTATGCACGTAACTACTTACTACCTCAAGGTAAAGCAGTTTTTGCATCAGCAGCTAACGTAGAGCACTTTGAAGCACGTCGTGCTGAATTAGAAGCTAACCTAGCAGAAGTTTTAGCAACAGCTGAAGCTCGTGCAGCTAAAATTGTTGAATTGGCTGAAGTTACTATCGCATCTAAAGCAGGTGAAGAAGGTAAATTATTCGGCTCAATTGGTACTCGTGATATTGCTGAAGCGATCACAGAAGCTGGCGTAGAAGTTACTAAAGCTGAAGTGCGTTTACCATTAGGTGCAATTCGTGAAACTGGCGAATTTGAAATCGCTATTCACTTACACACTGATGTTGATACTAACATCAAAGTAGTTGTTATCGCTGAAGCTTAATAGCTGAATTAGCGTAGGTTGGAATATATTTCAACAAACACTACCGACAAAATACCGCATTATTTTTAATACTGCGGTATTTTTTTGTCTAATAAGAACAAAATTATATAAAATAAATAGTTTCTAGCGTGGGGGAATTCTCAGGTATAATAACCTTCCTCAATTTTTAAAAGATTAATATAATAGCAACATGGCTGGACGAATCCCTAGACAATTTATTGATGACTTATTAGCGCGTGCTGATATTGTTGATTTGATAGATGGCCGTGTACCTTTGAAAAAAGCAGGTAAAAATTATCAAGCCTGTTGCCCCTTTCATAACGAAAAATCACCTTCTTTTACCGTTAGTCAAGACAAACAATTTTACCACTGCTTTGGTTGCGGTGAGCACGGTAATGCTATTTCGTTTTTAATGGAATTTGACCGCTTAGACTTTGTTGATGCGGTTGAGGAGCTTGCTAGCCACTGTGGTGTTGAGGTGGTGCGTGAAGAAAATAATGCAAGCCCAGCACAGCAACGTCAACAACAACTGGCGTATCAACAAAAGCAAGACGATTACGAACTGATGAACCAAGTGAGTCGCTTCTATCAGCAACAATTAAAAACCGCGGCTGATAAAGAAACCGCCATCAACTATTTAAAAAGCAGAGGGCTAAGTGGCGAAATAGTTAAACGCTTTGGTATTGGCTATATCAGTGACGCGTGGGATGGCATGATGAAGGTGTTTTCTTCCCAAGGCAAAGCCAATCAACAACTTGTTGATTTAGGTATGGCAATACAAGGCGATAAAAATAGACCTTATGACAGATTTCGCGCGCGAATTATGTTTCCTATACGTGATAAACGCGGACGTGTTATTGGTTTTGGCGGTAGAGTGTTGGGTGATGAGAAACCAAAGTATTTAAACTCACCTGAAACTCGGGTTTATCACAAAGGTCAAGAATTATATGGTTTATATGAAGCCAAACAGGCTAATAAAACATTAAACAGATTAGTGGTTGTTGAAGGTTATATGGACGTCGTTACTCTTGCTCAGCATGGCGTAGATTATGCTGTAGCTTCTTTAGGTACTTCAACAACGTCTGATCAACTGCAAACCTTATTTCGTACCGTTAAAGAAGTTATTTGTTGTTACGATGGCGATAGAGCTGGGCGTGATGCCGCATGGAGGGCAATGGAAAATGCCTTACCTTTAATTCGCGATGGTTTTTCATTGAAATTTGTTTTTGTACCTGATGGCGAAGATCCCGATTCATTAATTCGTGAAAAAGGCCAACAAGCATTTGAAAAAATTCTTGATCAAGCCATGCCACTATCACAATTTTTGTTTGATAAGTTTTTAGAAGACAACCCAGTAAATAGTATGGAAGAAAAAGTCGCTTTAATTGACAAGCTTCAACCTTATATTTTTAAACTCCCTGACAGTATGTTAAAAAATTCAATTATTGATGAAATGTCGGCACATTTTGGTGTAACAAGTGAAAAACGGCTATTAGAGTTACAAAAACTGAACGCAAGCCCCAGTAAAAAAATAACACGTAAAAACACCAAAATTACCCCTGTTAGGTTAGCTATTGCATTACTGCTTGAACATCCCCATATAGTAAAAGAACTAGAAGATATTTCAGTATTAGAGCCGTTAGATGTTCCTGGTGTTGAATTGCTTAGCCAATTATTGCGACTGTGCCAAGAAAAACCAAGTATAAAAACGGCACAATTATTGGAGTATTTTAGAGATACAGAACAAGGTAAACAGTTAGCAAAATTAATGTGTTGGGAACATCATGTTGCCCCCGATGCCGCAGCAGATGTTTTTCTTGATAGTATTGAGAAATTACTGAATAGCTTTGTTGAAAAGCGAACGGAGTTTTTATTGCAAAAAGCACGTATTAAACAAATAACCACCCAAGAAAGGCAAGAGCTACAAGCAATACTTAATGCTTAGGCACTCATTGGCTTAATTGAAGGTTGCTTTTGCGGTGTTTAAAGCAACGTAGCAGGTTAATACCTAAATTCAATGGTGGAAATAGTGCAAAAAACTCGCTATAATTTCCTGCTTTATTTTGTGCAATTTTTTACTACCCCATATTTACAATATTGTTTTTTAAAAACCATATATACCAGACATAGGTGGATACTCGTCAATGGAAAAAGCCCCTCAATCTAGATTGAAAGATTTAATAACCAAAGGTAAAGAACAAGGTTATTTAACGTTTGCGCAAGTTAACGACCATCTTCCTCAAGATATCATCGACTCAGATCAAGTCGAAGATATTGTTAGTATGATCAATGATATGGGTATTCAAGTTTTTGAAAATGCCCCTGATGCCGACACGCTAATGATGAGCGAAGCCAATACCGATGAAGATGCTGCAGAAGCCGCTGCCCAAGCATTAGCCACGGTAGAAAGTGAAATAGGTAGAACAACTGACCCCGTTCGTATGTATATGCGAGAAATGGGTACAGTAGAATTACTGACGCGTAAAGGCGAAATTGTTATTGCCAAGCGTATCGAAGAAGGTATCAAAGAAGTTCAACACAGCGTTTCTGAATACCCACCAGCGATAAACTATTTATTAGACATGTGGGACAACTTCGAAGCTGAAGAAGTGCGTTTAACCGACATTATTGTTGGCTTTTTAGATCCCGATGCTGAAGATGATGACGTTGCTGCAGCAGCAACGCATGTTGGTTCTGAGTTGTCAAAAGAAGAGCTTGATGATGAAGACAGCGATGACGATGATGAAGAAAAAGATGATGACAGTGAAGAAGAGGAAGAGGACACAGGGCCCGATCCTGAGTTAGCCCGTGAAAAATTTACTGCGTTACGCGATGCTTATGAAAATGCCAACAAAATTATAGAGAAAAATGGTCGTGGTCATAAAGATGCGCAAGAAGCGATAGACGGTGTTGCCGAAGTATTTAAAGAGTTTCGTTTAATTCCTAAACTCTTTGATAGACTTGTGAAAAACATGCGCAGCGTAATGGACAGATTACGAGTGCAAGAACGTTTAATTATGAAGCACTGTGTTATGGGTGCAGGCATGCCCAAAACCACGTTTATTAAAATTTTTCCAGGTAATGAAACCTCAAAAAATTGGTTTGAAGAGCAAAAAGCGGCAGGTCATAGCTATTCAGCTAAACTTGCCGACATTGAACTTGACGTAGAACGTTGTATTTATAAATTAAACCAAATTGAAGAAGAAACGCATTTAAATATTCACGGCATTAAAGATATAAATCGCCGTATGTCTATTGGTGAAGCGAAAGCGCGCCGTGCGAAAAAAGAAATGGTTGAAGCTAACTTACGTTTGGTTATTTCAATTGCGAAAAAATACACTAACCGTGGTTTACAGTTCTTAGATTTGATTCAAGAAGGTAACATTGGCTTAATGAAAGCCGTTGATAAATTTGAATACCGCCGTGGTTATAAGTTTTCAACGTACGCAACGTGGTGGATTCGTCAAGCTATAACACGTTCAATTGCTGACCAAGCACGTACTATTCGTATTCCTGTTCATATGATAGAAACGATTAATAAACTGAATCGTGTTTCTCGTCAAATGTTACAAGAAATGGGGCGTGAGCCAACACCAGAAGAATTAGCTGAACGCATGATGATGCCT
>NZ_JBHFOM010000035.1:0-48406 GCF_053543955.1 Colwellia sp. E150_009 | reverse complement strand
ACAGGATTAAACCCGCTCAATTACGCATCGCAATAAATCACCTTATTCAGTAAGAAACAGACCTATAAAGTCACTATTGAGGCTTATGAAACCATTACCGTCACCAATAATTGAAGTGGTGGTAGCACTAACTCGCTGCTGTTATTGATTTCTTTTACTTTACTACTAATTCGATACAAAAATTGGTGTGATAGTTAAGTGTATTGCCCTATAACATCCTGAGAATTAAATCTCCTACCATTTCAGAATCATACTTTCGGTTGATAGGATTCTACCTTTAAAATGATAAAATCATCACTAATAGCTTAATTTTATTATGAAAAATCATTATTAGTAATAAAAATATCCGTTTAGAGCATAATAGGCGATATTCAAGCAAATAATACCAGTGTTTTTATACATTAACTACAGCTGTTTAATAAATAAATTATTATATTTTTACGTCTAAAAAACTCACAACCCGTTGTATTAACTATTAAAAATAATAAATATCTATTGTAATTATAGGTGTAACGTTAAACGCTTATAAGCGTTTAACGTTACACCTGATATGAGCACAGTGATCTTTGTATTAGAACTAAGGATTTGTAGTAATATGAAATATACAAACAACCACAAAAACAAATTTACTCTTTCTCGCCTTTTTTTGGCAATAAATGCCGTCATTTTACCGTTTGTTTGCAGAGCACAACCTGAGTCGCCGGTTATAACTCACGGTAATATTGAGTTAAGTCAAGCAGGCAATCAGCTTAATATTACTCAAACTACTCAACACGCTATTGCCAACTGGCAATCATTTTCAATTAATGAGGATGAAAGCGTTAATATTCAACAATTAAACGCTAATTCTGCATTACTTAATCGTGTTACGGGTTCTGATCCATCACAGCTTTTGGGTCAGCTTACTTCCAACGGCCAAGTTTACCTAATTAACCCTAATGGTATATTGGTAGGAAATGGCGCTCAAATAAATGCAGGCGAATTCATTGCTTCAACTTTAGATATCTCTGATGCTGATTTCTTAAATGGCGGAGAGCTTCTGTTTACTGGTGATTCTACATCGAATATCACCAACTTTGGATCAATTACAAGCTCCAATGGCGATGTTGTATTAATTGCTTCTAGTATTACAAACAATGGAACGATAGCTGCACCAAATGGTTTAGCCGCTTTGGCTGCAGGTAATGAAGTTTTGTTAGCCAATGAGGAAAATCAAAGGTTAATTGTACGTAGTGCTATTGAATCAGTTAATAAAACTGGTATTGATAACGACGGAGTTATTGAAGCAACTGAGGCTGCTCTTGTTGCTGCAGGTGGTAGTATTTACGATTTAGCTATCAATCAATCTGGTATTATTAAAGCAACTGGAGTTGAAAACAAAAATGGGCGCATATTATTAACAAGTGATTCTGGCAACATTGAATTCTCAGGCCAAATTAGCGCCCATAACGTTGACGGTAGTGGCGGAAAAATAAATATTGGTGGTGGTCTACAAGGAAACGACAGTAGCATAGTAACAGCAGCCAATACACTAATTACTGAGCGCGCCACTATTGATGTTAGTAGCTCAAATGACCGTGCTGGTGAAGTCATTATTTGGGCAGACAACAATACTGACTTTTTTGGAACGGTTAATGCTAATGCAACTGGTTTATCTGAAAATGATGCTGGTTTTGTTGAAGTATCAGGCAAACATTCTCTCGATTTTAGAGGACAAGTTGATCTAAGTTCTGAATCAGGTTCAGCTGGTACATTATTACTCGATCCTGACAAACTCACAATACAAGCGTCTGATCCAGGTGACAATGTATTATTAGTCTCTACGCTAGAAGCCCAGTTAGCAACAGGCAATGTCATACTGGATACAGGTTCGTTTATTCCATTCGATGCAAACGAAAACAGCACAATTACAATCAATGATGCCGTAGCTTGGACATCAGGTAACAGCCTTTCATTAAAAGTCAGTAATGATATTAATATTAATGCAGATTTAAATGGAGGCGCAGCAAACATAAACTTAATGGTGGGCTTTGTTGAGCCTGTAGTTCGCGGATCAGGGCCAACAGCATCCTTGGTTGTAGATAATAACGCATCTATTATTGCAAATACGTTAACAGTTACAAAAAATCCTGATGCACAGATTACTGGATCGAATAGTTTTGATGGAGCTATCGGCTCTATTTTGATTAATGGCATGCTAGATGTTTCAACATTAGATATTCAGTTAAATCCCGTAGATAATTCAAAGTTCAATAGCAGTGAAGTTAACGGTAACGTCATAATTGACAATGCAGCTAACCAGATAGAAATGTTAACCAATGGAGGTACTGGTTCCACCATTGGTGGTTTATTTACTGTTGTCGACAGTTCTGGAGGGTTAAATGTTTCAGGAAGTTTTGAAGCAGCAGATACAGTGACAATTAATACGGTTGGTGATCTTAGCCTACTAAATGGAACCAATATCACAACCACTGATACCAATGTTAATATAATTTTAGCCGCTCAAAATGGCTCTTTTATTAACAATGCCGGTACACTAGCCATTAACCCATATGCTGATGAAAGCTTTCCAGAAAGCAATGGTCGTTTTCTTATCTACTCAGATAATCCTGATAATACCTCATTAGGCGGAATAATTGCAGCACCTGTCTACAATAAATCCTGGGAAATCGATTCACCAAGTTCAATAACGGCAATAGGGAATAGAGTTTTATATGAATTAGCACCTACGCTGATATTAACGGCCAACAACAATGAACGAGAAGAAGGTAGTGCAAATCCTACTCTAACTTACAGTATTTCAGGGTTGGTAGGCGATGATGTTGCCAGCGATGTATTTAGTGGTACTCCTTTGTTGTCAACAACGGCGAATGCTGGTAGTTCTTTGGGTGATTATCTCATCAGTATTGCAAACGGTTCAGTTACTTTATCAGACTATGGTTATGGTTTATCACTACAATCTGGCACTTTGAGTATTGTAGATAATGCAACGAGTTTATTAACAGTAACGGCAAATGACTTAAGCCGAATATATGGTGACCAAAATCCTAATTTTACCGCCAACATTACAGGTTTTAAATCAGGTGAGGATGCATCCGTGGTGAGTGGCTTACAGTTTTCAACCACTGCAACTCTGGAATCTTCTGTTGGTACATATTCCATCATCCCATTCGGTGCAACTGCGGATGACTACAATTTTTCTTACGTACCAGGCACCTTAACGATTAATCAACGTGATTTAATGATTACCGCCGATAGTACTGATAAAATATTTGGTGAAGTTCTTTCTCCACTTGCCTTCACAGTTACAGGTTTAGCAAGTTTTGACACTCATGAAGCCTTAGGCACAATAAACACATCTACTTCAGGTTTAAGCCGCTTATCATCCGTCGGCAATTATGCTGTTGTCCCCAGTGGAGCGACAAATCCAAACTACAATATAACTTATGTCAATGGTAATCTTAACATAACACCTGCAGATCTCACCATAACAACTCATAATATTAGCCGTATTTATGGTACTGCTAACCCAGCTTTCAGTATTAGTACATCCGGGCTTGTCACTGGTGATTCTCTGAACACAACAGGGTTAACATTTTCGACTACAGCAACATCAAACAGTGCTGTAGGAACATATGATCTAATAGCTAGTGGCATTACTGACCCTAATTACAATATTAATTTTGTTCCAGGCTCTTTAAACATAACCCCTGCACAATTAACACTGTCCGTTGATAGTGCTTTTAGAGATTATGGCTCAACCAATCCAACATTTACTTATACGTCAGCAGGATTAACAGCAGGGGATGCTATCAGCAATATTATCAATAATACTTCTTTAAGTACTTCTGCTACGCAAAGTTCAAATGCTGGTATTTATAATATTAATTTAACAACAAACTTACTTAGTAATAATTATAAGCTCACCATTAACAAAGGCACTTTACGCATTAATAAAGTCGATGTTGATTTGTTCCTTAGTCCCGCTTCACGTTTGTATGGTGACCCAAATCCAGCACCAGAGCTTATTGCTTATGGCTTAGTGAATGGCGATTCTAGCGCTGTATTTAACAACGTTGATGTTAACTATTTAGTTGCCGATACATCTGATGTAGGCACCTACACAGCTCAATTGTTAGGGGCATCTAGTGTAAATTACAATATCAAATCTTTAAATAATGGTATTTTGAATGTATTACCTAGACCTTTAACCATTAGAGCAAATAATGCAACGCGTGAATATGGTGAAACGAACCCTGAATTTACCGTAACTTTTGATGGTTTAGCAAGTTTCGATGATGAATCAGATATTAATGGATTAACTATAAGTACTACAGCGACACCAAAGGCTAATGTACTAGAATACGGAATCGATGTTACCGCTGGCTCAAACCCTAATTACATTATAAATACTTTTCAGGGTATTTTGACTGTGACACCTGCCCCAATCAGCATTTCGATTAGTGATTATGAACGTTTTTACTTTGAAAATAATGAATTTCCCCTTTTATTAGCGGAGTATTCTGATGGTTTGAAGTTTGATGACACATTTAATGCTCTAAATTTACAATTAACATCAGATGCAATATTAACTTCAGATGTTGGCGAGTATACCATTCGTGCAATTAGTAATAACCCTAATTATGAAGTTGATATGGTTAATACAGGAACTTTATTTATTCGCCCTGTTGATCTAACCGTCAACTTAAAAGATATAACAACCATTTATGGTGAAGAAAGTAATCGTACTTTTAATGACTATTTTTCAGGGGCTTCAGGGCTTAAGACAGGTCAAATTGAAGATGTTTTGACCATTACTTCACCAGAGATAACAACTCACGTAGGTAAGTATCAATTAGAAGCTAGCCTCAATACAGATAATTATAACCTAACCGTTAATGGTGGTGAGTTTACAATAATTGAACGAAATATTGCGATAAAACCAGAAAATATCCTACGCATATACGGTGATCAAGACACAACATATAACTATATAGTGGCCGGTGATGGCTTAGCAAGTTTTGATACAATTGACGATGTTGTCTCTACTAACAATTTATTGGTTGATGGCGATTTTGGTGAATATGCTTCGGTTGGTTTAAGAACATCATTGGCACAACTTACCAATAATCCAAATTACATTGTTACAAATGTGCCAGGACTTTACGTAGTATTTCCTCGACCTATTCAAATTACAGTTGATGATGCCGATGCAGTTGGCAATTTTCCACTTCCTGGATTTAACGCTTCTGCAACAAATCTAGCTTCTTTTGATACCTTGTTTACAGCATTTCCAAATTCAACTTTTAGAATATTTCGTGACAATGAACCCGCTCCTATTCAAGTCGTTTCATCAACACCAGAAACGTTCGAAGTTCCTGAGTTATTTAAAGATGATGTAATGTTAACCCGGTTTCCAAGCAGAATAAGCGATCCAACGGCTGAGTATGACAGCAATGTACCTACCGTCAGTGAAATTGACCCAATAGAGATTATTGATATTATCGGTTCAAATGACACCATGACAGGCGTTGTTGTCTCTAACTCGTTTATTATCCCATCTAATTTTTTCTCTACCGAAGAACAATCAACCGATCAATCTGTCACTCAATACATTCAATTCTATGGTAGTAATCCAAACTACAGAATTGTATCAAACACGAGTGGGCTATTAAATTGGACAGCGGATCCATCTGTTGTAGAAAAACGACAAGAAATTGCGGCTGAACTAGCTATTTTTGAAGAAAATCGAGCCTCTTTCTGGGAGACTACATCTAATTCAGGCGACAACTTTATGGGCTTACCAACAGAAGCCTTGCCTAATGTTATTTTAGCGATACAAGAAAGACTTTTATTAGAAGAAAGTGAAGGTGAAAGTTCATTGGCATTCGCAATTGAAAGAGCTGGTGGATTGGCTAGAGGTACAGCCTCACGTAATCTAACAGGTGCTAAATATCAAGACTTTGATCTTTACGCATTTCTAGAAGCAGCTAAAACTGTGCCTGCTTATGCTCAAATTCTTGGTGAAATAATGAGTGAGTATGTTATGGACTTGATTGAAGTTGATCCAGCAACATACAGCCCAGCTCAACAAGCATTGGCTGATCATATGTCTTCGCACATCGAAACAGCACAGCAAGGTATTGCAAACAAAGCTAAAGAAAAATATAACGCTTGGGCAGAACAAGAAAGCAATATACGTGTAAATGGAATGTCAAATCTATATGGCGCGTCTACACCATATGACGAATTTATCGGTGATGCTGCTTCTGACTTTTTAGTAGAACACATCGCAGGACAGTCTGCTTTAATATCTGGCGGTATAGCGGCCACAGCTGCAATTACAACCACAGTTGGTACATTTATGGCCACAGCTACCAGTGTGGTATTACCTTATACCGCATCAGTTCATAGCATCACTACCAGTATTATAGCATCGGGAGGAACAGTAAGCTCTGCAATTGGTACTGGCGTTGGCGCAGCCACAATGCCCATAGGAGTAATAACCATAGCGCTTGTGGGTTCTATTACCCGTGCTGTGCAAGTAATGGATGAAGTTCAACAAAAAGAAGTGTATGAATCTTTGGCTAATAATCAACCTATGCAACTCTCAGATCTACATCAAACAAGAGAAAATGGTGAAAGCAATACACTCAATCAAATCATTATGGCAACAGCATTAAGCTCAATGTTTAGTAGTATTTAGGAAGTAATATAATGAAGTTAATTAATAAATTCAATTTAGCTAATGGGTTAACAGATATTGTTATTTTTATCAGCTTATTGGTATTAAATACAATACAATTTTCCCGAGCGCAAGACTTGAATGACCTCATACCTAAAAAAGTACCTCAACAAATTGCTCCAACTAAAGAACAAAGCTTGAAAGCTATAAATAGAGTTGCAAACTTTGGAGCAACAAATGATGAAGATATCATTCTAAAAAAATTAAAAGGACTTATATTTTTAGATAGTCCTGATGCGTTAAAACAAGAGCCTGCTACCTATATGGGAACAAAGATTCTTGATGTATCTCTCTTTACTTTTTTACAAGATGAAAGCTTTTCCGTTGCTGCAAATACTTTTATTGGTTTACCCGTTTCTCGTGAATCTTTAAAACGATTAGAACGCATGACCAGTATTCACCTAAAACACCTAGGACGTCCTTTTACTGTGGTGTTTCTACCCGAACAAGATATTACAGACGGTTATGTACAAATTGTTGTATTAGAGTCTAATTTTACTGGCGAAATAGAGGTGCAAGGTAATCAATATTTTTCTGATGAACAGTACCAACAATGGATACGACAATCAAAAAATGATGTCATCGATACACATAATTTAAATCAAGACATTGATTGGATAAATCGAAATCCTTTTCGAACCGCTACTGTCATCGCTAGCCCGGGAGATGAACAAGGAACAACTAAACTAATAATAAAAGCCAGAGAGAAAAAACCGGTTCGTGTATATACAGGTTTTAATAACACAGGTTCTCAGTCTACTACTGAAGATCGAGCATTAGTGGGCGTGAATTGGGGCAATGCTTTTGGCCTTGGGCATCAACTAAATATGCAATTAACATCCGATCTTGATTTTAAACGGTCTAAGAGTTTATCAGGAAGCTATAACTTTGATACCACTTGGCGTCATTCAGTTAGCGTCAGCGCGGCTTATTCAGAAACCGATGGCATCGTTCAAGAACCTTTCAGCTTAAAAGGAAAGTCTGGTCAGGTGGGCGTATTTTATACTTTACCCTTTTCCCCTAAAATGACAGGCAATTACACACATAGCCTCAATATCGGTGCCGACTTTAAAGTTTCTGATAATAACTTTGATTTTGCCGATATACCTATTTCAGATAACTTAACTCATGTTATTCACGGAAAAATTCAATATTCAGCTTCATTAGTAGATAGTTATGGCAGTACTAATGGTTCAATCACCTTGATCGCGGCTCCAGGTGGATTAACAAGCCGCAATGAGGATGAGTTTTTTAAGTTAAGCCGATCTAATGCCTCGGCAAATTATATCTACAGCACATTAAATTTAACAAGAAATACTCAATTAACGGGAATATTATCTGGCTGGCAATGGAGAGTTAGGGGTAAATTACAACTATCTAATAGCAACCTCATTGGTAGTGAGCAATTTGGTGCTGGTGGTTCAAATAGTGTTCGTGGTTATGAAGAAGGTGAAGTATTCGGTGATGAAGGGGTTTTGTTTAGTCAAGAAGTAATAGCTCCTAAGATCAGTTTAACGAAAATGGCGAATATGACTATGCCAGACTCCTTAAGTTTGTTTTTATTTCAAGATTATGCACAGACTAGAAGTGTTGTTAAACTTCCTGATGAGAAAAATTTTATTTTACATAGTGTCGGTGTTGGCTTTAGGTATCAACTAGCACAACTATTAACCGTCAATGCTTCCTATGGACACCAACTAAAGGATAGTGGAAGTAGTGATACGGGTAAAGATCACCGCTTGCATTTATCAATGCAGTTAAGTTTTTAGATTCCAACCTACTCAGTTACGATCATGTGAACAGAGCTTTAGCAATAATTTTCCTCTCAATACAATATAAATGTTTGATAGAGAAATAATACCTATTTATTGAAATAGGTATTAACTCTAGGCTCTAACATTTTAACAATAGCATCAATATGATCATCTCGATCGTTTAACGCTGGAATATAATGATACTCTTGACCACCTGCCTGCATAAATACCTCGCGGTTTTCATGCTCAAGCTCTTCGAGTGTTTCTAAACAATCAGCACTAAATGCAGGGCTCATAATAGCAATATGTTTATGCCCTGCTTTAGCCAAGCTTGCTAAGGTTTCATCAGTATAAGGTTTTAACCATTCTGCTTTACCAAAACGAGATTGGAAGGTCATCACAAAAACTTCATCTGTTAAGCTTAATTTTGTAGTTGTAACACTCTGCTCTGCTCTTGCTAATAATTCTTGCTTGAGTAAGTTAGTCGTTACTTGACAAAAATCATAATAAGGATCACCCCACTGATAAAATAATTCAGGCATACCATGATAAGAAAGGACGAGTTTGTCTGGTTTACCTTGCTTTTGAATATGTTCTTCTACAGTATTCGCAAGCGCATTGATGTATCCTTTATTATTATGATAGCTATTAATAAAACTTAAACTAGGCACATAACGCCATTTTTTAAGTTCTTTACTCACCGCATCGAACGTTGAAGCTGTTGTTGGACCAGCATATTGAGGATATAACGGTAACACAACAATGTTATCAACACCTTGCTGTTGAAATTTTCGTAATACACTCGCGATAGAGGGCTCTCCATAACGCATGGCAAGGTCAACGATAACATCTGAACCATACTTTTCTTGTAGTTTTGCCGACACTTTTTGTTGTTGATCTTTGCTAATAACCAATAAAGGCGCACCTTGATCTATCCATATTGATTGATAAAGTTTCGCTGACTTTTTCGGACGAACAACTAAAATAATACCGTACAAAATGCTCAACCAAATAAGGCGCGGTATTTCAACAACTCTGGGATCAGATAAAAACTCACGTAAATACTTACGTACTGCACCAGTAGTCGGTGCAGCAGGAGAACCAAGATTAGTTAATAAAACACCTGTTTTAGCCACAGGCTTTTTATTTGTTTGGCTTCCCTCATGTTTGTTATTTCTAGCGGTAAATCGTGATTTCATCTTTATTTTTCTTCTTCAACAAGACTATCAATCACTAAATTAATCGTCTCTGTACTATCTACAGAGATGTGACTAGCTTCAGCCTTGTAGTCCCCAGGCTTAATACCAGCACCACCAAGTTTAGAGACAATAGCAAAAATATTAACTTCGCTAACACTACTCAAGTTACTTTGTGCTGACATAGCATTGCCGTTACTTAAGGTAACCGTTTTAGGTAAATCGCTGGCCATTACTTTCAATGCGGCAAGTGGGATTCGCTGTCCATCCGTTGGAATAGCATAAACAAAAACAACTTTATCTTCACCTTGTGCAAGTTTAGCTGCAATCTCGTCAGATAAAGTTACATTAACGGTAAGCTGCGGTCCTTCAATAGCAGATGAGGATGGTTTTTCTATTGAAGGCATACCAAGACGTCTTTCTGCTTCAGTGACCGCTTCTTTTAATGCTGCAATATTGACACCTTGCTTATTGGCATCTATCACTCGTTGCCAATATTCAATAGCTTGGGCATAATTTTGTCCCATAAAATTATGCATACCTAATAAAATATTAGTTGAAGGGTCGTTAATATCTAAGGCAAACGCTCTATCGATTAAAGATTGCACTTGTTCATCTATTTGCTGGTTATTTCTATAATAACTTGCCTGAGCAATAGCACCAAGTATATCTGCATGCTCTCCTTCAATTCGGATAACTTGTTCATATGCTGTAATAGCAAAATCAAATTCACCAGCACCTACAAAGGTTTGTCCCAAATTATACCAAGCTTCACTGTCATCTGGTTTTTCTTCTAAATGTTGCTGTAAATTTTTGATATACGCTAACATTTGTTCTTGTTGCTGTTGTTCTGCTTGCTCTGTTGACTGAGCAGTTTGCTGATTAGCCGTTGGTGTCGTCATTAAAGCTTCTAACGTTCCTTGTTTCATATAGACAACCACAGTAAACACTACAATAAAAAGCGATAAACCTATTGGCCAAAATACACTAAATTGCTTACTTTCCACTGGAATATCTGATTTCTTCTCTGCTGCAGCAATATCTTGCAGTAAACTATTATCTAGTTCAGCTAACAAATATTGATAATTTTCTTCATCTATCGCACCATCACTAAAATCTTTTTCAATTTCAGCTTTGTGTTCTTTATACAACTGCACATTAGTATCATCACGCAAAGTGTGATTTATTATTTCATTGTCTTTTTCTTCCTTTGTATTTTTAAAGAAAGGTAACCAAACAACAAACAAAAATAAGACAATAAAGCCAAGGGTTATTAATACTATTTCCATAACAGTTACTTCTCTTTATTTTCTTTAGTTATATTCAAATTGTTTGTATTGATATTAGATGTATCTAATTGCTCTGGTTGTAATAGTTGTTTTAAT
The DNA here is from genome assembly GCF_053543955.1 of Colwellia sp. E150_009. Taxonomy (NCBI): domain Bacteria; kingdom Pseudomonadati; phylum Pseudomonadota; class Gammaproteobacteria; order Alteromonadales; family Colwelliaceae; genus Colwellia; species Colwellia sp. E150_009. The sequence continues at coordinate 37,326 of NZ_JBHFOM010000035.1, read as the reverse complement.
TTTTCTTGTTGTTGGCTGTCCAGTGCTATATTTTCTTTCGTTGCTGGTTTTTTTCTTAATATCACTATTACGACAAGCACACCTATTAAGATCAATAATACGGGACCAAACCATAAAATATAAGTTACGCTTGATACACGAGGGCGGTATAGTACAAACTCCCCATATCGCCCTACCATTAAATCAATAATTTCTGCGTCTGATCTACCTTCAATCAATAAATTATAAAGATCCAACCGCAAAGCAGAGGCTACGGTAGAGTTTGAATCAGCTAAATTTTGATTTTGACATTTAGGGCAACGTAATTCTTTACTTAATGCTTGAAAACGAACCTTAGTTACTTCATCTTGAAATTCAAAAGTTTCTACAGGGCTTGCCTTAACAATATTTATAACAATAAAATTCGCTATTATTAAAAAACAAATTCCTAAAATTCTTGTTAACATCACTATTTACCTTGCTGCTTTTCGGTTATTAATTGTTTAATGAGCGGTTCAAACTCTTTACGCCACACACGAACATCAATAGCACCAGCAAATCGTTTGCGGATAATGCCATGATGATCAATAACAAAGGTTTCTGGTGCGCCAAAAACACCTAATTTAACACCAAGCAATCCTTCTTCATCAAAAATAGAGAATAAATAGGGATCTTTATAATCCGTTAACCATTTTTGTGCAGGTAATCTTTCATCTTTATAATTAACACCATAAAGCTTCACTTTAGGGTTATTAGAGAGTTCAAGTAAATAGGGATGTTCATATTTACATGTAGGACACCAAGTAGCCCAAACGTTCAAGAGCACAATATCGCCTGTCACATCAGCTTTAGATACTATTTTATTAGGATCATTAACAATAGATAATGAAAAATCAGGCATTGGATTACCGACTAAAGCTGACGGCATCTCGTTAGGGTTTAACGATAGGCCTCGATAAAGCACCACACCCAGAGCAATAACTAATACTAAAGGTAAAAATCGAATGATCTTATTCATTTAAGCATGCTCCGTTACAACTTGATTACTGTTAGCTAATTTTTTCGTTACTTCACTTTCACGGCTTACTTTAGCTTTTTTTCCACGGTAACGTTTATCCATCATGGCTAAAATACCACCAAAAGCCATAAAGAGAGAACCTAACCAAATCCAACGTACAAAAGGCTTATAATGCACACGAATTGCCCATGCTCCCCCGTCAAGAGGATCACCTAACGCCACATAAATATCTCTAAATAAACCACCGTCAATACCTGCTTCAGTCATTCCCATTGATTGCACACGATAAGCACGACGTTCAGGTTTTAATAAAGCAACAAAATCATCGTTTTTATACACATTAATTTGGCCTTGTTCGGCACTATAGTTAGGCCCTTCCACCTGTTTAATTCCATTAAACTCAATTTGATAACCTGATATTTCAACTTTTTCATGTAATGCCATTCTTACATTGGTTTCACTTTCATAACTAGAAACCAAGGTTACACCAATAATAGTAACGGCTATACCAGCATGTGCAACTGTCATACCCCATTGGCTTAAACTTAATGCTGACCTGAGTTTGTACTGATTTAATAAATCTTTAACCACCACAAGGAAAACCCATAAAGCTAAGGTCATTCCCATTGCAACTAATGCATTAAACTCACCGCCATAAACGATAGGAAATAACATACCTAACACAATACTAATAATAGAAGGTTTAATCAGCTGCTTACGCAATTCTCCTTTTTTCGCTTTTTTCCAGCGAATCAGTGGCCCAATTCCCATAATAATAAATAAAAAGCTCATAATAGGGACAAATACCGCATTAAAATATGGAGGACCAACAGAGATCTTTCCATAACCTAATGCATCAACTAAAAGCGGATACAAAGTTCCTAACAGTACTGTTGTTGCAGCAATAACTAAAATAATATTACATAACAGTAATGCTGTTTCACGGGAATACAGTGCAAAGCGACTAAAACTGGCAACATTGCTTGCTCTGAAGGCATACAAAGTCAGAGAGCCACCCACGGTAATTGCTAATAAAACGAGTATGAAAACACCGCGCGACGGATCTGCCGCAAAAGAGTGTACTGAAGTAATAACACCAGAGCGTACTAAAAAAGTGCCTAACAAGCTTAAACTAAAAGCAAAAATAGCCAGTAACACCGTCCAATTTCTAAACGTGCCTCGTTTCTCTGTCACCGCTAAAGAGTGAATTAACGCAGTACCTACTAACCATGGCATAAAGGAAGCATTTTCAACGGGATCCCAAAACCACCAACCGCCCCAGCCAAGTTCATAATAAGCCCACCAACTACCCAGTGATATTCCAAGGGTTAAACATATCCAAGCGCCCACAGTCCAAGGACGAGACCAACGAGCCCAAGCCGCATCCATTTTACCAGACATTAGTGCTGCGACAGCAAAGGCAAAGGCAACAGCAAAACCTACATAACCTAAATACAATAACGGCGGGTGAACAATTAAACCGACATCTTGCAAAAGCGGATTTAAATCACGCCCTTCCATAGGAATATTTGGCCAAAGGCGTTCAAAAGGGTTTGAAGTAAGTAAAGTAAAAGCAATAAAACCTAACGCAACCATACCCATGATAGCAAGCACGCGAGCGATGAACTCTTGTTCTATATTTTTTGAAAAAGTGGCTACGGCCATTGTCCACGCAGTTAATGAAAAAACCCAAAGTAATAAAGACCCTTCATGTCCGCCCCACACAGCACTTATCTTAAAGTAATAAGGCAAATGCGTATTCGAATGGCTCGCAATATATTTTATAGAAAAATCATCGACAACAAAGCTATACGCTAAAATCACGATACTAATTGCGGTAAAAATAAATAGACCAAAGGTCAGCGGTTTTGCATAATTAATGAGTTTATGTTGAGCAGTATGTACTCCAATCATGGGAATAACACTCAAACATAAAGCAAAGGCAAAGGCGATAACCAAAGCGAGATGACCTAGTTCTGGTATTAAACTAGGAATCAACTCAGGCAAAAGTTGGGGGTTCATTCATTTCTCCGTATACGCTTTTATAGATAATATAAATAGTCAATTTAAAAATGCTGCCAGAACAGTTGCGCAATTCTAGCACACTTTTTTTGTTAAACAGGCTAAATGCATTAATCAACTAAGCATGATAATTGTTTCTTAATGTTACAAATTCCCATATAACAAATTTGCTAAAACTTATGCTTGCTATGGTATGATATTGCACAGAGATATAATACGATCCAAATCAAAAATTCACTGACAAACATCAGTTAGACTTTGCATATAATGTATAGGTCATCAAAAAAATAGAGAAGTATCGACTTTGCCAACAAATCAAACCATAAGCGAACCTTGCCCTTTACTCAGCGCATCAAGCTTGACTTGTATACGTGAAGATCGCTTGCTGTTTGATCAATTAAATATAGAAATATATGCTGGTGATATAGTTCAGGTTGAAGGACCTAATGGTTCAGGAAAAACAAGTTTACTGCGAATTCTCGCTGGCTTATCCCAGCCTTTTGAGGGCGAGGTTTTATTCAATAACCAATTAATTAGTCAATTCCGAGAAGAATTTCATCAACAGTTACTTTACCTTGGCCATTTACCAGGCGTAAAAGGTGAAATGAATGCTCAAGAAAATTTAACCTTCAATCTTGCATTACAAGGGTTAACAACGAGTGAAAGCAATATAAAGCAAACCTTAGCAGCAGTTAATTTAAGTGGCTTTGAAGACAGTTTGGCATCGCACCTTAGTGCAGGACAACATAGACGAATATCATTAGCTCGTTTATATAAATCAACTGCGCGTATCTGGATTTTAGATGAACCATTCACCGCGATAGACAAGCAAGGTGTGCATGACTTAGAACAGCTATTTAAAACACACATAAACCAAGGTGGTTGTATTATTTTAACTACCCACCAAGATTTGCTTACATTTGAGTCATCAAACATAAAAAAAATTACGTTAGACTATATTATTGACTAACTGTAATTGAATAATAAAAATTAAATCGCAACAATTGAGCACTGAGGATTAAGTAACAAGTTATGAGCGTTAAAAAGCAAACATACCATCAAGCAAGAAGTCAAACACGCCATGACAACTGTTAATTTGTCTTACCGTGCGGTATTTTCTTTAGTACTCAAGCGCGACTTAACGATTGCAATGCGTCATAAAGACGACATTATCAACCCACTACTGTTTTTTGTGATTGTCATCACCTTGTTTCCCTTAGGCATAGGCCCTGAAGCACAAACTCTAAGCCGTATTGCCCCTGGTATAATCTGGGTTGCAGCCCTACTCTCAACTTTACTGTCTTTAGACCGATTATTTAAATCAGACCATAATGATGGCTCGCTTGAGCAAATGCTACTAAGCCCACAACCTGTATTTATTTTAGTACTCGCTAAAATTGTTGCTCATTGGTTAATTACTGGGCTTCCTCTTATTTTAATTGCCCCCTTATTAGCAGTACTACTACACTTTAATGAGCAGAGTTATGGTGCATTGATGTTAACGCTATTATTGGGCACCCCAATATTAAGTTTACTTGGGGCAATTGGCGTTGCTTTAACGGTAGGTATAAAAAAAGGCGGGGTACTCTTAAGTTTGTTAGTACTGCCTTTATATATACCCGTGTTAATATTCGCGACCAGTGCTATCGATACCGCGGCACTTGGTTTACCATATAGTGGACAACTTGCTATAATCGCAGCATTATTTTTTGGTTCGTTAACGCTAGCGCCATTCGCCGTTGGTGCAGCATTAAAAGTAAGCACTAACTAACACGCAATTTCAATAAATTGAGTGTTAGCTTTTAGTCTAAAAAAGAAGAGCATAGTTTATGTGGAAATGGTTACACCCTTACGCTAATCCTGAAGTGAGCTATCACTTTACTGGGAAATTGATCCCTTGGCTGAGCGCATTAACAGTTATATTTTTATCTATCGGTATGGTGTGGGCATTAGCTTTTGCCCCTGCCGATTATCAACAAGGCGATAGTTTTCGTATTTTTTATATCCATGTACCTGCCGCTTCGCTTTCTATGGGAATTTATTTTGGCATGGCAATCGCTGCATTTACCTCCTTAGTTTGGCAATTTAAATTAGCCGATGCCTCTGCTGCGGCAATGGCACCTGTTGGTGCTGTGTTTACTGCAATAGCATTAATTACTGGTGCTGCTTGGGGAAAACCAATGTGGGGAACATGGTGGATATGGGATGCACGTTTAACATCAGAGCTGATTCTATTATTTTTATATCTAGGAGTTATAGCGTTACATAGCGCGTTTGAAGATAAAGCGTTAGCAGGCAAAGCCGCAGGTATTTTAACGCTTGTGGGTGTAATCAATTTACCAATAATTAAATATTCGGTTGAATGGTGGAACACCTTGCATCAGGGGTCTACGGTCAGCAAACTAGGAAAACCTTCGATGTCAGTGGATATGCTTTGGCCATTTATATTTAGTTTCCTGGGTTTTGCCTTGTTGGTTGGTACAATAATCTGTATTCGATTCCGTAGTGAAATTTTAACTCGCAACAGTATTCGTCCTTGGGTAAAAGCGATTGCTTTAACACACACAGCATCAAGTAAAAGTGCGGAGATTCAATAATGCAATTTGACAGTTTTAGTGATTTTTTAGCCATGGGTGGTTATGGATTTTATGTCTGGTTATCTTTTGGTATATCAGCAGCACTAATTTTAGTATTAATTTTCAACTCAATATTGAGTCATAAACAAGTTCTTAAAAATATAGCTAGTCAACAACTTAGAGAAAATAAATTACGTCAACTTCGTAAACAACGTAGTAATAACAACCATAATACAATCAAAGAGGTTAACCAATGAATCCCCGTCGCAAAAAACGCTTAACCATCGTTGCCTCAATATTAATTGGTATTGCGGTTGTAGCTGGCCTTGTGCTTTATGCACTTAGCCAAAATATCGACTTATTTTATACGCCATCAGAAATTACCCAAGGTAAAAAAGATTCGGGTATAAAGCCTAGTATTGGCCAACGTATACGTATTGGGGGCTTAGTCGTGCCTAATTCAGTAAAACGAGATCCTGATAATTTAAAAGTATCTTTTCAGCTTTCTGATATGAAAATGCCAATAGTTTTTAACGAAAGTGATCCAATGATATGGGTATATTATGAAGGAATCTTGCCAGATCTATTTCGTGAAGGACAAGGTATTGTTGCTAATGGTACTCTTGTACAAGAAGCTGCGGGAGGGTTACGTATAGAGGCCAGTGAAGTATTGGCTAAACATGATGAAAACTATATGCCTGCAGAGCTAGCAGATGCCGCTGGTAAAGATTATAAAAAGTTAGAATATAGTGATAAACAGCTAGAAAGTAAAAATTAATAGCCTATTCCTACCGTTAAATAAAAACCGCTAACATTTAAAATGAAGCGGTTTTTATAGATAATTTTTCTTAGGTAGCAACGTTACTTAAACTAATGATTATTATCAGAAGTAACATAATTAACAGAGAGGATACGATCACCTACTTTGTTAAGTATTTGTACTTCTCCATCACACACTGCAATAATTGATTTCCCTTCTTTAAATGCAGGAGGGATAATGACTCGACCATCTTGGTTTTGTTCAAACGTTTTTACCTTGTGATGTAACTCTAAACCGTCATCCTGATAATAAATTATTGTTACTTTGCGTTCTGTTTTTACCATATTATCTACAACTTAAATTATAATATTGAATATGCGAATATACACTATCGACTAGTATAGTAAATGTTAGCCTATTTATTTTCATGTACTTTTAGTAATGGAACAAGATAAAAGCTAACTTAACAAACTGATATAAAAGCATTAATTTTTTTATAAAAAAACCCTGAACTTTTAATGCTCAGGGTCGATCAAATGACCGTTTAACGCACCCTCAACTCTCCAAACTAATGTCATTTAAAAAAACATCATTAACTAAGATTGCAGAGTTTTTTACACATACTGATAAAATATATTAAGCAAAGCTCAGATTATATTATACCAATATTTGTAATTCTATCGTTAGTCATAGCCGTTTTGTTATAACAAACTACTTCCAACTTTTCATTTTGCAGCCTTTCACGGCATAAAATAAAATAAATAAATAACAGGGTAGCATCACAACATAACCACCTTGTTGCCCCATAGAAGTACCACTTGCTAGCCCCCAAAACAAAGGACCAAATGCACCCCCTGAAATACCCATCACCAATAACGCTGAGCCAACACTGGTTAATTTTCCCATTCCTGATAAAGCAAGGGGGAATACCGCAGGCCATACAATAGCGTTAGCCAAACCAAGGAAAGCAATCAAAATAAGCGTATCAGGAAATAAAGCTTCACCTAAAATAAATGACAAGGCATTCGCAATAACAAGTGAATTATTATCACCAAGTACAACTCCTAAACTCAAAAAGACACCTAACATAGCTGACATAGTAAGTGCTGTTTGCTGCGATATGTAACGGGGAATTAATACAATACCGAGTATGTAACCAATAACCATGCACCCCATTGTATACGAGGTCATAACACTGTAATTTTCAATACCCAAAGACAACGCAAAAGTACCAATGGTATCGCCAGCAATAACCTCTACAGCAACATAGAAGAACAAAGCTAACACACCTAAAGCCAAATTAGGGTGAGAAAGCGCTTCTTTCAAATGTCCTTTATTTTCACCTTCTTCTTTTTCTAATTCAGGTAAAGGTGATTTTTTAACCGCAAAGCCTAATAAACCTATAAACAGCGCCATTCCTAAATATGGCATAACGAGAGCATCAGCCATATTATCAATTTGTGTTGTTGTTAACTCTGTACCTGAAGTGTCGCTGAAACCACTTAAAATAAGTGCTGTAAATACAATGGGAGCTACTACGCCCGCACCTTTATTTAAAATACCCATAATAGAAATACGCGCAGCTGCAGATTCTTCGGGCCCAATACGTACAACATAAGGATTAACTGCCGTTTGTAATAAGGTTTGACCTGCCCCCATGATTAACTGAGCCAATAAAAAAAGCACAAATATTTGTGTTTTAGCTGCTGGAATAAATAATAAACCTGCAAGCATCATGGTAGCCATACCTAATGCCATACCATTTTTGTAACCTACCCTACGAATAATGGCGGCAGACGGCAATGCCGTAAATGTTACAGCAATGTAGAAAGAAAACAGAATCAATGACGCCTGAAAAGGTGACAACTGTAAAATCTGTTTTAAATAAGGCATTAAAGAGCCATTAAGCCAAGTAGCAAAACCTAATATAAAAAACAATCCTGCAACGATAACCATAGGCAGTGCATTGTTTTGTTGGCTCTCTTTTGGTTTTTTTTCATCAGTAGACAATGACATTCCCCTAATTTCCTCAGTTATTAATTTGTTAATGACTACAGCATTAACGACTTAATTTTATAATGCTTGGATTTTAACCCAACTAAAGAGAAATAAATTATCCCTGCATCAGATGTTTTTTTAATTCTTAAACTCATTATTTTTTAATAAATTTTTTCTCCACCAATCCAAGTTGACACTACACTAAAATCATTATTTAACACTGTCATATCAGCCTGCATTCCAACTTTTAGTTGACCTCGACTGAGGGTATTATTTTTATATAAATACTGAGCTGGATATAAACTTGCCATGCGTATTGACTCATCTAATGGGATTTTTAGCTCTAGATGTGTATTTTTTACCGCGGTGGCCATATCTAATGAAGACCCCGCTAGCTCACCTGTCGTAGAGGTTAATTTTCCGTTTTCAACATAAACAGTTCTATCGTACAAAGGAAACTTTTTTATGTTTGTGCCAACAGGCGGCATAGCATCTGTGACTAAAAAGATACCGCCGACAGGTTTTGTTTTAATGGCTAACAGGCAACTTGCATAATCAACATGATGACCATCAACAATTAAACCACACTGCGTGTCATCATTTAATAAGGCACATCCCACTACACCGGGTTCTCTTCCTTGCAGAGGTGACATAGCATTAAACAAGTGTGTAAAACCTGAAGCCCCAGCATTTACTGCATTTTGTGCGGTAGTAAAATCTGCATTGGTATGACCTAAACAAACCTTAATGCCCAATTCAACCATACGTGAAATATCTTTTGCTGATACGGTCTCGGGCGCTAAAGTAACCATCACTTGACCAATATCTTTACGTGACAAGATTTGCCATTCAGCGTCTGCAATAGGACGGATCAGTTCAGCACAATGAGTACCTTTTTTGGCAAACGATAGATGTGGCCCTTCAAAATGAATACCAAGTATGCCAGGTATGTTCTGAGTTATTGCTTGAGAAATAGCATTGGCCGCTTGTGCCATTACCTCAATTTTATCAGTAATTAAGGTTGGCATCATTGCCGTAGTGCCATATTGAGCATGAGCGGTCATGATGGCTTTGAGTTTTTCAACTGAGGGTGAGTCGTTAAACAAAGCACCGCCGCCGCCATTAACCTGTAAATCAATAAAACCAGGCACCACAAGATCTGATACGGTAATATCAACATCATTGGTATTGTTGTCTATGGCGCTAATCTTTCCATTAGTAATAGTTAGCACTTGGTCATCAAGAAAATTTTGACCATCAAATAAGTGCTTTGCATAAAAACGAAACTGTGACATATAACATAATCCTAATTAACTGTTGGTCATTTGGTATTAACGAATGACTCTGTTACTTATTGGTTTGATGAATTCATAGTTTAACTCATACCTTAATTCATCAAGCACTTTGTTTTGCCTGTATATTTTGTTGCTTTATTTCTTGATGCTCAGATGCTTTTAACTTTTCTAACACCTGACGAGCAAATAAAACTGCACCAACCTCAGGCTCACTTAGTGGCTCTGACAATTGTGCTTTTAATGTTTCATCTAGTCTAGGTTTTAAACGTATGGCTAACCCACCTAAAATTGATATTCGTGCTGGTTTATTGGCAAGTAAAATACGCGCAATACTATTAATGTATTCAGCTCCTTCTTCAACAATTGCAAGCGCAACTAAATCACCTTGCTCTGCCGCATCAAAAACTAAGTTGGCAAGTTGAGCATAAAACGTTGCTGTTTTACCTGCAACTTTTTCAACTACCGAAGTAACGTCGTCACAACCTAGTTTTTTTAATAGCAAGTTATTCAATAGCGATGGTTTTACAATGCCGTCAAGTGATAGCAAAACCTGTTTAGTTGCTTGTAAACCAAACCAAGCACCGCTGCCTTTATCCCCTTGGGGAAAACCGTGCCCACCAATGACAACTTCTTTTCCATCAATACATGAGAAACCACAAGACCCCGTACCCGAAATAATAACAGCACCATTATTACTGTGATGCGCACCTAAACAGGCAATAAGTAGGTCATGTGCTAAAAACATTTGCTTAAAAGGGTGCTGCCATGATTGCATTTGTTTAAATAGAGCAGGTAAATTAACCCCCGCAAGACCAACACCAGCATGCAACTCATTTAACGGAATATCTTCAAGTCCAGCATCTGCTAACGCTAATTCGGCTGACTTAGTGATTGAATGACATGCTTGTTCAAATCCATGTAAAGGGTTACCTGGCCCAGAAATGCCTGTACCTAATACATCATTATTTGCATTCATCACAATAGCTTTACATTTGCTACCACCACCATCTATACCTAAAAATAGTTCTTTGCTATTGCCACTGCTTGTGAACATACTAACCTCAAAATTCTCTTAGTTATTCAATATCTTGCTTACTTGATATTCAGATTGTTTGCCTTGACTTTAACTAGCTATTAACGATAGAAAGAATGCAATCAAATTCATATTTTTATCTTACACCAAAATGACAGCGTTGTCATTTATTTTTTTACTATTTAACCTGATGTGATGGTCTCCTCCCATACGGCATCTATGTGACATGATTGAAGTTGTTACACACAATCTAAACGCGGTTTAAGCTACTTATAATCAATTGAAATATTTAACAATATTGTTTCAACTTAAGATGTTCTTAGTGTACTGGCACTTTAGTAATACGACCTGTTCTTAAACCATTTATTGACCGACTACGAATGAATACTGCAGTGTCAACAACTACTGGTTTGGTATACGTTAACCAAGGTTTATCGTCAACATTATCACCTTGTAATTGATATTCTATCGTTAACCCTGGAAAAGTAATATTTGCTTTTAATATACCTTGCTCAATCACTGCCCCTACTGTTGGTAGACGATAGTTAATACCAGCAAGCTCTAGTTTAGCAAACTCCTTTTTTCCCAAAACATTTGTAAATAAATGCCAGTTATTGTCACGTGATTTTTGCATATCGGCAGTAAAGGCTTGCGTTTTATTACTGTAAACAGCCCCTTTATAGTTATAAGGTACAGCCCAATTAGGCAAGTGCCAAGCCCGCTCTGCTAATGCTAATAACCTCGGATATATTTTATGCTCAGCTATTTCATCACTGCGGGTATTTTCACTCCATAATTGTCCTTGAACCCCCAAAAATTTTTGTCCTTTTTCTAGGGGTGATTTAGTATCATCAGCAGTGTAAGGGTTATCTTCTCTATCTAACCAAATTTCTGCATGAGCGGGTAAGTTATCAGGCATAAACTGAAATACTTTTTCCGTATTAGTATGACGAGATGCCCAGTAATAGCCATGCTCTTTAGGGTCGGCTTCGTAAGGAAAATCAAAATACAGCACATCTGGCGATGAAATAACCACTTGCCAGTTTCGATTTGCCAATGTGTGTACTTTATTATGACCCCCCCAAAATAAAACATCCCAAGCATTAGCCTGAACAATAGCTGGCATATTTTCTTTTCGAGTATGCTCCATACCATCGCTCCAACCTGCGGTTTCAATGCCAAGATTAGATAAAATACCCGCAACCCGTTCAATAAAATAAGCACCAAGCTCACTCATTTTTGTGATCCCATGCTCGTTATTTGCCACAAACGCTTTACAAGCAGGAGAATTAACCCACGCGCCTGCCGTTTCATCAGCACCTATATGGTATCGAGTTAGTGGCTGCCCAGCATCTGCATGAATTTTTTTTACTTGTGTCATAACTTCTAATACAAAAGCATATGATGACTCTAAACAAACATTAATGGTATTGTCGTTATAAAACTGTACCGAAGAGTATTGCGTTTTGTCATCAAAATCATCAAGTAAAAATTGTGTCGCTTTATGTTCATCTTCAAGGGCTTGATATTTTTTATACCGTGCAGTCATGGCCTTCATGGCCGCGCGAGAATGTCCTGGCATATCTAACGACGGGATAACTTGAATATGTCGAGCTGTTGCAGCTTGTAAAATTTCTTGATAATCACTAACACTATAATATCCGTTGACAGAAGAATGACTGTCAATGCCTGCACCAAGCTGTGGAATAAGACACGTTTGCTCTTGCTTGTCATTGTAAATAGGGAAACAACGTTTACTTGCAACTTCGGTAAGTTCTGGCAAGCTTGGTATCTCTAGACGCCAGCCTTCGTCATCTCCAAGGTGCAAGTGCAACTTATTTAATTTATACGCCGCCATTTGCTCAAGCAAAGATAAAATAAATTCTTTTGAATGAAAGTTTCGTGCAACATCAACTAACATACCTCGAAAACTGTAATGAGGTTCATCTTCTATATTCACAACAGGTAATGTTTGCCGACCTACGGTATATAAACTAGCCAGCGATTGTAGGCCATTAAAAACGCCATTGCTATCAACACCAATAATGTGAATACTTTTATTACTAACATTAAGTTGATAACTACCTATCACTTTGGTTTTATCAGCCTTTATTTGTAGTGTAACAGGGAAACCATCTAGGGTTTGCTTCAAACCTAAATTTGATAAATGCTCTAACGCTGCATTGACTTCATTTATGGCTACATTTGAAAAATCAACAGTCAATCCGCTACTAACATCAATAGTGGCTTTATTCTCATCAAACTGAATTAATTTAGGCGTTGGGATTATGGCTCGTTCTACTGCCAACAAATGTTCTAATGAACTGCCCTCATTTTGTGCATTACGTTGGTAAAGTTCTTGGCTTGTTAACCAAACTGTTTTGTCGTTACTTGTGCGTTTAAATTGGGTTGTTTCATCCGTAAAACGCTGCACAAAGGGCAAAATTTCTAAACCTGTTTCTTTTTCAATTACTGCCTTTGTACTCTCAATAATTTTAGCTTGAAGTTTACCTTGCGAACCCGAGGCTGTAACAATGTAATTTGGTAGGGCATCCGTTTCTGATAACATCCAAAAGTTGGCTCTAAAAATTATTTTTTTCGTTTCGCCCGCTTTAATGCCTGAATACTTATCTAAAAGTGATATTTTATGTAAATCACCATTTAAATGCTTAACGTTAAATATTTCACTTTCTGAAGACTGAATAGGTGATATATGGCTGAAATATATAGCCCAACCTTTAGCTAAAATAGCCTCGTTAGCCGTTAAACTTAATTCAACCTCAAAACAAGCACCATCAGCAACTTTACTATCACATTTATCTGTGGGTATATTAGTTATAAGGCGATAATTTACTACCAATGTTTTTGCAATATGATCAATTGCTTTCTGAGTAATAGGCGCAAAAGAAATGTTAGTTTTACTTAGCTCATTATTAGAAGTGTTTTTTGTAAACTCAATTTCTTTATTTCTATCACAAGAGGTTATCAGAGTTAACATTGCTACGATAACGATAATAAGTATTTTATTGTTCATAGTGTTCTCAAGTTTGGGCTAACAACGAGCGCTATACTCTTATTTAATGCCTAAGTTAGACTTTTGGTCTGTTATTCTCAATTTTTATATTCTAGCGATTAAAAAACCCAGTCGAAACTGGGTTTTTATTACCACACATATATTTTACAATTTAAAACTAACCCCTAAAGAATAGGTAGTTTCACCATTAAATGACCATGTTGGAAAACCATCTTGTAAGGCTGGTTTCACAGCAGTGCCGGTAGCAGCAGCACCATATTGCACATCATCTTCAGCCGTTAAATTAGCAACTTCAAGCCTAACGGTAATATTATCTGTTGCCTTCCAACCTAAGGTAACATCTAAAGTACCAAAGTCATCATGCATTCTGTTTCCATAGTACTTACCGTATTCACGTACCATGTATTTTGAGCGCCAGTTATAAGCCGCACGTGCAGAGAAGTCGTCATTTTCCCAATAGCCTACAAGGTTAGCTGTATGCTTAGAAGATTCTGTAAATACACCGATGTTGTCAGTATATACTTGAGCAGGAGCTTCACCATCAGATAAAGTATAGTTAGCATTTATGCCAAAACCACTGTCCCACGCGTGATTAATTTGAAGTTCTATACCGTCAATAGTACCGCCACCAGCATTGATATAATTGTTTACAGTCCAGTCATCTGCTGGAGTTTCAAGATCATTATTTATCACACCAATTTCTTGGTTGTAATCTGTAGTTGCTACAATAAAATTACTAATATCTTTAATAAAGTAGGTGGCTGATAATAAGTTACCGTCACCATAATAATATTCTAGGCTTAAATCAGCTTGAGAAGATTTCATCGGTAATAAGCCAGGATTACCATAAGTAATTTCTTCATTACCTTGGCGATCATCTGGGTACCCCGTCAAACTAGATAAAAACAAGTTATCATAATTAGGGCGTGTAATTGCTTGTGCTGCAGAGAAACGTAAAATCATATCTTCTCTTAAGTCGAAGGCTACGTTAAAACTTGGTAACACATCATTATAACTATCTTCAACAGAGTGTATTTCTTCACTCCAACCTGTATTTACCGCTAAGTCATCTGCAGGAGAATTATCAACAACATGGCCGCTTGAAGTGACATCTGTACTGATATAACGTAAACCAAAGTTACCACGGAAGCCATCTCCTGCAAAAGAGAACATACCATAGAGAGAGAAATTATCTTCCTCAATTAATCCATATGCGGAACGACTATAAGCAAACTTGTCAACTAAACTAATGGTGCCATTAAGCATTGCATCTAAATTACCTTTTGGCACAGTGTACCCAGCTGCACCCAATGGCATTGTGCCACTGTAAAGCTCTGAAGGGCTGAAAGAGTTAGCTTTGTCAGAATAAATAGCTCTGTTTTCAGATTTTTCAAACTCGTGCTGTGTAAAACGAACTCCCATTTCAAATTTATTTATTGCACCAACATCTAAATCAAAGTCAGCATCAAACTGTACATATGACTCTTCATCTGAATTTGGACCTTGAATGCCTGTCCATTGTGAAGTGCCTACCGTAGTATCAAGTTGATCTTGAGTGAAACTCATATCAGCGCCATCAATTTTGATTTGCTTACCAGTAGCATCAACGTCACCCGACCATTTAACTTGGCTAAATTTATCACCCCACCAACCATAACCAAAATTAGCACTCATTCCGGTACCACCTTCAGCACGGGTATTACCCGCGATAGCTGTAATAGTGTATCCATTACCTTCGTATTCAGCATTTAACTCAAATGTATCTGAGGTCATTTCACCTCGACGCGCCCAGTTTTGAAAAAACACATCAGTTGGTGCGCTTGCTGGCGTTGAGCTAATGGTACAAACACCTGCAGTATTAAACTGTTGACAGTTTGACTCACCTACTCCCCAGTTTGTATCAGTATTAATATACATATTAGCGCCAAGGCTATCTGCACCTAATGTAAGAGAAAGCACATGTGCACCAATTTCAAAATTTTCAGAGGGTCTATATTGAAAGGTTGCATCAATTGCCGTGCGCTCTTGGCTTTGCAGAAAGCTGGAAGGTTGGATAGAAGAACGTCCTCCCCAGTCTAAATCAGACTCGGTACCACGACGTAAATATTCACGATCAGCATAAGCACCAGAGATGAGAATACCAAACGTTTCTTCATTGTTTTTCCAGCTATATAAACCAGAAACTTCAGGCGTTACTTCTTCATTAATTGAACCATAGTTTCCTTTAACTGAGCCAAAAACGGTATTGCTTTCTAAATCAAGTGGCTTACGCGTTTTCACTATAACCGTACCACCAATACCACCTTCAACAAGATTAGCTTGGCTTGATTTATATACTTCCATTCCGCCAACTAACTCAGATGGTAACATGGAGTAGTTAAACGAACGGTCTGTATTCACTTGATCATACCAACCAGTAGAGGCAACATTTTGACCATTTAATGTGGTCAAGGTCATTAATGGATCAGTGCCACGTATTGACACTGATGCACCTTGACCAAACGAACGACCAACAGTAACACCAGGGATACGTCCCAATGCTTGGCCAACATCTGAGTCAGGGAATTGACCAATGTCTTCAGCACTGACTGCATCTACAACAGCATCTGAAAACCTTTTAGCGTTAACACTAATTCTGTTAGAGCCGCGAATACCCGTAACTTGAATAACTTCAATATTTTCATCTGAAATTTCTTCGGCAGCCATAACCATAGGTGCAGCACCACCAGCTAGGATTAAAGCGATAGAGCTCGCTAACACGCCTTTTTTAAATATTTTTGATGACATCGACTTTCCCTTAAACACGTTTGTTTTTTAAATTTATTTTTCAATACTACTAATAATAATTATATATCTTTCTACGACAGCGCTGTCATTTCCTTTTAAAAAACATGACAACGCTGTCATAAAGTAAGTAAAACCATAACGCTTATTTTTTCATTTGGCTAGTATAAATTTTAAAATAATTACACTTTTTACACTAAAAATTAGTTAAGCCTTTAAAATATCGATATTTTTATTTTTTGATTTTTTGATTTTTTTTGCATAATGCTAGAGTTTTTCTGGTTCTTTCTATCCTTAAACTGTTTAAAAAAACCAACAGATAAATAAAAACAAAAAAGGTAGGGACTTGCCCTACCTTCGTTTTATTAAAAATAAATTGAAAAATTATGACTACTTTGAATAAGCTTTTGGCATAGTAGATTTTTTTAAATAACGATCACGTAAATCATCTTGTCTAGAGCGTGTAGAAACAGGTTTACCATTAATCCACATACTGTCAACCTTGCTACTTAATTCAAAAGGATCAGCACTCCATAGTACTAAATCCGCATTTTTTCCTACCGCAACACGACCTGAATTTAGTTTAAATACATCAGCCACATTTGCGGTTAATGCTAAAAAGGCATCCTCTCGAGGTACGCCATTGGCAATAGCAATACCTGCATCAAAACGCAATTGATTTAAATTATGGCTTTCACCTTTTGGCGCAAGTATAACCTTAACACCCGCTTTAATTAATACTGCCATACTGCCTAAGGAAACATGTAATGAATCAAAGCTACTAGGTAGGTTGTCAATCGAGCTTAAAATCACGGGCACGTTAGCCGCAACAATTTCGTCTGTAATAAGAACAGCATCACTCGCACCAACTAGCACTAAGTCAATACCATATTTTTGTTTTAAAGCAATTAAAGCCAATAAATCTGTCGCTCGGTTTGCATACGCTAATAACGGTTTTTCGCCCGCTAACAAGGCATTAATGATTAGCTCATCACGTCTAGGCTCTTTTGAGTCTTTATCCTTTTTTGTTTTTGTTGTTTTTTTCAAAGCTAATGCTTTTTGAGCATCTTCAAATTTATAATCAAGCGCTTGTAGTTTTTGTGCCCTTGAACCTTCCTTTTCAGCGCCTAAGTGAACTATCACTGCATTTTGCTTTGTTATAACACTGTTGAACTCACCAGAAAGGTCAACAGCAAAGGATTGCCCAGCAAACAAGTCTTCTCCACCATGTGGGGCAACGATATTACTGGTAATTCCCCCTTTGCGCGTATAGGCAATCAAGGTTGATTTAGGGTTAAACGCCAAGCTCGCATCAAAAGTAATATCGGCCTTTTTATCTTTACTATCACGACTTCTAGCAACAGCACCCACTTCAACTAAGCCTAAGGCATTCATACTACTAATAAAACCTGGGGTGAGTATTCTGCCTTTTGCATCGATGATTTCATCAGTATCAAAATTTTCAGGTGCATTCTCGCTTGCATAAACTTGCGTAATTTTGCCTTTATCAATAATAATCGTTGCTTGCTCTAAAATGCCTTGACTAGCAAGGGTGTAAACAGTGGCATTAGTAATTGCCGTGCTTTTAGCTTGTACCGCACAAACCAAAAGACTTAATATGACAGTCGATGCTTTCAAAAACGAATGTAGAGTAATGTTTACTTTGTTAGATTGCATATATTTCATTAGTATTCCTCTACTCTTGTCCTAAAAGAAAGTCACTTTTCGCTTGATATTTGTCATCAAAACGATCATAAACTTTCGCACCATCAACAAAAACTTGTTCAGCCTGTGCGTACACACTAAACGGATTGGTATTCCATAACACTACGTCAGCATTTTTACCTGCTTGTAAACTTCCCGTTTTATCATTAATACCCAACGATTTAGCTGCATTAGCGGTAATCCACTTTATGGCATCTTCTTCTTTTAGTTTGAAGCCATTATCATTGGCACGATAAAGCACTTTACCTGCTTCTTGGTTTAATCGTTGAATGGTTGTGTCAGAATCTGAATGTACGATGGCACAAGAATTTTTTGCTGCATCCACAATTGCAACGTTTTCTTCCACCATGTCATAAGCTTCCATTTTAAAGCCCCACCAATCTGGCCACATAGCGACACAATTACCATTCTCCGCAAGCTTATCCGCAATTTTATAGGCTTCTATACCATGGTGAAAAGTGCCTGAATGGTAGTTAAATTCTTTACCTATATCGATCATTACAGCCATTTCTTCGGCTTTATAACAATGATTGTGAACTAAAATATCACCGTCTAATACCCCCATTAAAGTATCTAATTCAAGATCTCTTATTGGTGCTTCTGGGTTTTTTCCTGCCGCATAGTCACTTTCATACTTATGCCAAGCACGTTTATATTCAACAGCTTCAGCCCAAGCAGCTCTGTAACCAGCAACATTACCCATACGTGTTGACGGGGCTTGTTTTTTGCTACCGTAGACACGTTTTGGATTTTCACCACAAGCCATTTTTAAACCATAAGGGGCATCAGTAAACTTCATCGCTTGCATTGTTTGACTCGGTACATTTTTTAAAGTGACACCGCGACCACCAAACAAATTTGCTGAACCAGGTAATATCTGCAACGTTGTAATTCCGCCAGCTCTTGCAGCTTGAAAGCCAGGGTCTTGTGGCCAAACACTGTGCTCAGCCCACACCTCTGAGGTATTTGGAGCCGTCATTTCGTTCCCATCAGAATGAGATTCAACATTTGGGCTGGGGTAAACGCCAAGGTGTGAATGCACATCAATAATACCTGGTGTTATCCATTTGCCTTTCGCCTCTATAATCTCTACGTTGGCTTCATCGGTTACATTTAATCCAACCCCAATTTTGATAATTTTGCCATCAACAAACAAAACATCTGCATTATCAATGCGCTCACCAGTTCCAGTTAATACAGTAGCGTGAGTAAATAAAGTGTTTTGTTGCGGTAATACTTGATAAGTACTTGGAAATGGATTTTTATTAATAGTTACTTTGTCATCTTGCGGTTCATTAGGTAAGCAAGCCGTTAAAGTAAGCGATATTAAAGCCATAACCAAACTGAGTTTAAAGGGAGGTTTATTCATAAAGATTCCTTGCGGTATTAACAGGCTACTCAATTTTCTGTATTTCTTTAATAGAAAACTATTATTATATATTGAATAGGATTAATTTAGACTTAAAAAGAATATTACCTTTTTGCTCTAACGACAAGTCCTCAGCAAGGGATAACGCTGATTTAAAGGGAGAATTACGACCAGTGGTAATAAAAATAAGTTAGTTAACATGATTCGTTTTTCACAAACACACAACCCTGTTTCTTCCTTGATTTTTAGCTTTATAAAGTAATCTATCCGCATCAGAAACGAAGTCTTCTGCACTAGAAAACACATCTTTCTGCCACTGACTTACACCAATACTGGTGGTTAATTTAACAATATTATCATCAATAGTGATATCAAGATTTTCAATATTTTTTCTTAAACGTTCTGCAAACTGATAAGCACTTTGCACATTAGTTTTAGGTAAAACAATCACAAATTCTTCACCACCAATTCGTGCCACAACATCATTACTTCTCACTGCTTTTTTGCAAGCATTATAAAAAACAATTAACACATCATCACCAACACCGTGACCATAGGTGTCATTTATTTTCTTAAAATAATCAATATCAAGCATTAAAATAGATAAGTCCTGCTGATCTCTATTGGCACATGATATTTCCTCATTCAACACATGATCAAATTGA
This sequence comes from Colwellia sp. E150_009, assembly GCF_053543955.1. Lineage (NCBI taxonomy): Bacteria > Pseudomonadati > Pseudomonadota > Gammaproteobacteria > Alteromonadales > Colwelliaceae > Colwellia > Colwellia sp. E150_009. The sequence goes on along the minus strand of NZ_JBHFOM010000035.1, from coordinate 17,068 downwards.
TGGCGGTTTACGGCACCAGTTAAGGCATCAGTAAACGCTAACACTTCAAAACGTTTCTGTTGTGACTTTCTATGAGCAATTTCTTTTTTCTGATTATCAACTACTGATTCAAATATTCCTACTTGCAATAATTTCCGTCGCAACTCTTCACATGCTATTTGTATAGAGCCGATTTCATCATCAATAGATACATGATTAAAATAAATGGTTAAGTCACCTTTAGACATACTATTTAATGCATGGGTAATATGTCTTATTGGGTTAATAATGCTAAAATTCAAAATAGAAGAAAACAATATCATACCTAATAAAAAGAAAGACAATATAAACAATATAGCTAAATATTGTAGCCGTAAACTTTGACTTTCTGCAGCAACAGTATTTTTTAAATTTAATGTTAACGTACCTGTAAAAACTTTTAATTCATCAATTTTTCCTGACATAAAATCAAACCAATATTGACTTTTTTCATCCACAGTATAATTATTCATCATATAGAAAAAAGTTTGTTTAAGCATAGCAACGTACTCAGTTTCATTGCAAAAATCGGCACAAGCTTTTATCTGCTGTTCATTAGCCGATGATTTAAAAACACGTAAAGCATGCAGTTGCTTACCAACCAACAAGCTAATCTCTAAATGGCTGTATATGTCACTGCTGTTGTCATGAAGTTTATTCATGCCTATCGCTCTAATCTGCCCCATATACTCTTTAAATACCAACATAGAGTTAATCGCTGAAATGTTATTTGCCAACGGTGAATTCATGTCTATATTAGTTAAATTTTCAGAGATAGACAAAAGCTGTTTAATTAATAAGGTATATTCCCTATGTACTTCAGAAAAACTTTCAGATTGATCATCTAAATGTTGTCTATGAACAGCGAGTTCTTTTAGACCCAAGCGAACTTGTTCAAAATAAGCCTGAATATTTTTTTGCACTGATGGGTCTATTTCATTTTCCATTAGGGTTAACAGTTTAGTAACAGCTTGATCTGTGACTAATCGTTGATTAAATAAAGCACCTGTTAAATTATCGGTACTAGAACTGACTACGCCAGAGGAAAGTCCTCGTTCTGATTGTAAAGAATGACTGACATTATCTACTTGCATAATAATATTATTTAAACTCAGTAATAATGTCTTGTTTTTATATGCTTGATAATTATCTTGAATCACCATTAAACTCAGCAACAGCACGCCAAAAACAGGAATAAAAGCAATGAGAAACAATCGCTTATTTAGTTTTGTTTTTTGAGAAACAAAATAAGAAAACTTGGCTAATAAGGAGTTATTTTCTGAATGATTAGAAGCACCATGTGGAGTGCTTGACTCTGTATTTTTTAAGCCTTGCACCTCTGGACTGTCATTGCTTTGTAAAGCACCAATATAATCAAAATCTTCTTTGAATATATGCTCAACAAGCCAATTATTTAAAAAAGAAGTAATTTCTTCGCAGCATATGTCATTATCTCTCGTTAACCACTTACGTTTGAGTTGGGGCAGTTTTTCAATAAACTTTTGATGACTAGCTTTATGCTTATTAAGATCTTTATAACCTACTTTTTCTAATAGTCGTTCCTCTCGGCTAAAGTGAATGATTACATAGGTTTCAAGCTCAGCAAAAATTTCTTCTATGAATTTATCGAAGATATCATGGCAGTTAATGGTAGATAATTTAGCAAGTATCGAGATGATCTTTTTATGATCTTCATCAATAGCGTCAATGCCAACACTCATGCCGTCATTCCATACTAGTTCACTCATTATTCACCTAATTATGCTAAACACCTTATCAGTATAGAATAACTACGTATTTTCTAACATGATTCAAAACAACATTGACTGATTATTCTATCTCTAGCATCAAAAAAAATCACTATGGTGTATGAGAATATTATTTCAAATCGATTAGAAGAAATCAGCTAAACTTTTTTAGAACCAAGCCTTTTATTTTTTTGTATCGATATAATAACAATACAATAGCCATCAAAAAGTAAAGTCCAGGTGATGTTAATTCAGATTTAACCGACCAATAAAAATGAACACAGACAAGCAGAACAATAATATAACTGGTATTATGTAATCGTTGCCAAGATTTACCCATTTTCCGCTTAAGTTTATCAATTGAGGTGATAGCCAAGGCAGTTAGCAGTAAAAAAGCCAGCATACCAATAGTAATATAAGGACGTTTAATTACTTCACTAAGAAACAACTTAACATCAAATTGTACTTCAAAAGCCAAAAAATTGAGTAAATGAAATACCGCATAAGTGTATGCATAAAGCCCTAATACACGCCTTGTTTGCAATAAATATCCCTGCTTAGCAATTTTAGCTAAGGGCGATACGCATAAAGTAATTAACAACAAATTAAGCGCACCAATACCAGTAAAGTGAATCACTGTTTCAACTGGATCGGCTCCTAATTGATCATTAAATGCTAAAAAGTATAAATTCACTAAAGGCAATAATGCGCCTAAATGAATTAGCACTTTTAGCAAGATAATTTTAGTATTATTTTTAATCATATAAATTCAAATAAATATTCAGGCATGCTAAAAAATCATTAGTAATATTTAGACAAATCCATCCCTTTGTATAACTCAGCCACTTCTTCGCTATAGCCATTAAAAGGTAGCGTAGCGATTCGATTTCTTGAGAATATTCCGCCCGTAGTAATTAGGCGCTCGCTGGCTTGACTCCACCTTGGATGATCATGTTCAGGGTTAACATTGGCATAAAAACCATATTCCTTTGCGGCTAACTGATTCCACGTTGTAGGAGGCTGGTGTTCTACTAATTTAATGCCAACAATAGATTTTATGCTTTTAAAGCCATATTTCCATGGTACAACTAACCGAATAGGCGCACCGTTTTGTGGTGGTAAGGTTTTTCCATATAACCCTACGCTCATTAGAGTTAATGGATTCATCGCCTCATCAATTCTCAAACCTTCAACGTAAGGATAATGAATACCGCCTCCTAAACGCCTATTCTCCTGACCAGGCATTTGCTTAGGATCATACAAGGTTTCAAAAGCTACATATTTTGCTTTTGAATTAGGCGATATTTTTTTTAATAAGTCTGCTAATGAAAAACCTATCCAAGGAATAACCATAGACCAAGCTTCAACACAGCGTAGTCGATAAATACGCTCTTCCAACGGAAACATTTTAGTTAAGTCATCATAATCTAATACGATTGGATGATCACATTCGCCTGATATCGTTAATTTCCATGGTTCAACCTTAAAAGCCTGAGACAATTCTACAGGTTCATTTTTTTTCGCTCCAAATTCATAGAAATTATTATGCGAAATCACCTTTTGTTCCGGTGTTTTAGTTAATGTTTGGTTTTGTTTGTCTTGAGCATAAGTTAGAGGAGTAGTTTTAAAGGTCGGCTTTTCATCGTTACTAAAAAAACTCGCGCTAGCTTTTTGTGAAATAGCAGAGCTTAATAAGGCACCAGCACCTAAAAAACCCATTTGTTTTAATAACTGTCGACGTTTGTCATAAATCTTTTCTTCAGTAACACTGGCGTCTTTTAGGTAATATTTTTTTGGGGTTTTAATTAACATAGCCGAGCCTAATAATTCAATTTAATTTACGTACATAAATTATTAGACACGAATTGAAAAGAAATAATTTCAATGCATTTTTATGCGGCTTTTACCTGCTGCTTTAAATAAGCAATAACATCGTTTGACTCATATAGCCACTGAACTTCACCTTCTGGGTTTTCAATACGCAAACAAGGCACTGTACGCTTGCCTCCTTCCCTGATAAGTTCTTCTCGGTAATTATTTTTTTGATTGATATTACGCAACTCTATATTCAATCCTTCACGCTTCATTGCACGACGCACTTTGACACAAAAAGGACAGCTAGGCAGTTGATACAAACTTAAGTTTTGCGTTTTTGCATCTATTTCTCTTTGTGCTTCAACGGTTCTTTTCGGTGAGCTTGGCGAAAATATAAAGTTAAGTAATAAAATAAGACGGCCTATTGGCCAGCGTATAAGTGACATGATCATAACGTTAATTCTTTTTATAAAGTGTGTTTAAAAGCGTTTTTTACCTGCGCCATTTGATTTAAAAATCAAATGGCGGTGAAGTTTACCACAAAATATAACGTTAAGCTTATAGCAATACAAATAGCAAACAGACTAATTGTTATTAATATTTTGATCGTATTCATTCAATGCGTTAAATTTGATCATCGCTCGTAATTCTTCGATGTATTCTTCTCCCCTTTGGGAGTATTTAATTAGCCCAGCAGCTAAAGCCGAACCAGTAATGGGTTGATTTTGTTTTCGGCGTTGTGCGCGAATATCACGTAATAGCTGGTAAGCAGGGTGGCTATTTAAATTATTAATATAGCTTTCAAGCGAGGCGACTGGCGTATCAAAAGCCGCAACTTCATGCACTTCGCCTGCACTTCGTTGCATGGGCACAAAACCACACCCTTGCTCATAACACCATTGGCCAAAGTAATTATTAGCCACTTTTGCAAACCTTGAGGTTCCCCAAGCACTTTCATTTGCTGCCTGTGCTAAAACCAATGAAGGCGGAAGTACATCAACCCTTTTAAGTAATTTTTGCCATGATTCTTCATCGTCAATAGTAAAGTTTTTTACTCGGTATTGAATAGCTAAATCCACAAGCTTGCGTTCATCCCACCAACCAATATTCCCTTTATTTTTATGCCAAGATAGTAGTTGTTTTCGTGTATTTTCTATTGATTGATTGTTTTCATCAATCAGCGGAGCAAAGTAACTGAAAAAAGCCATTTTTCTCTCTTTACCTGCTTTAAAATCTGAAAAATTTGGCGTACTTGGTTGAGTGGGAAAACGTAAAATAATGCCAACAATAATACCGAAAATAATGACGACAACGAACAGAATGCGTAGAGGCTTGCTTTGAAATTGTTTTTTCATCGTTATCCTCTCGCAACCTAGTCGTTCACCTAATCTTGGCTTAGTTATTATAGCTAATAGCTGAGTTTTTCATTAACGTCGTGTGTTTGCGTTAGATTTATTTTCGGACCTTTTGTTTTTAGGTACATAATTCAAAATAGAAAGAGGTACCACTTTTTTAACATCAAAACCATCAAACTCTTTTCGCTCAATAATATACCCCAAACGACTTTCAATAGCGCATAAGTTTCTAAAATTGTCTTTAGAAACAAAAGACACAGCTTCTCCCGTCGCGCCCGCACGGCCTGTTCGGCCAATTCTGTGAATATAATCATCAACCTGATCGGGCAAGTCATAATTGACTACACGCTCAAGCGCACCAATATCAAGCCCACGGGCTGCAATGCCTGTTGCCACTAAAAAGTTGATCTTTCCCGACTTGAAATCCTTCAATATTTGTTCTCGGTTTGCTTGCGTTCTGCCACTATGAATAGCTTCTGCTTTTATGTCACGTTTTTCAAGCTGACTCACCAGTTTAGCGGCACCATGTTTGGTTTCAATAAAAATCAACGCACGTTGCCATTGTAACGTTTTAATCAAATGACTTAACAATGCCGACTTATTCCCTTTATCTACTGTCACCAGCCATTGTTCTATTTTAGGTGCTGAATCAACATGTTGTACAAGTGATATTTCTACAGGGTTGTTAATTGTTCTTTTTGCTAATGCTCGTACATCATCTGAAATAGTAGCAGAAAATAATAAATTTTGACGAGCCTGCGGCAAGCGCTCAATAATTTTATTAATATCATCAATAAACCCCATATCAAGCATTCTATCTGCTTCATCTAGCACTAACATCTCAAGTTCATCAAAATGTAACGCACGCTGATGAACCATGTCTAAAAGCCTACCTGGGGTGGCAACAAGTATATCAATTCCCCATATTAAACGTTGTTTTTGCGGTGCAGCATCTACACCACCGTACATTGCCATTGAGGTAAGAGATAAATTTTGACCGTATTGAGTAATGCTGGCCTCAACCTGCACAGCTAACTCACGCGTAGGTACTAGAATAAGTGCACGTATACGCTTACCTCGCAGTTTTCTACCTACGTTTTTTTCAGCACTTTTTTCTTCAGTGCTTAGTTGTGCTAAAAGTGGTAAAACAAAGCTCGCCGTTTTGCCTGTACCCGTTTGCGCGGCAGCAATTAAATCTTTTCCTGATAACACCACAGGAATTGCTTTTTTTTGAATTTCTGTCGGTTTATCGTATCCTAAATCAGTTACGGCTTTTAGAATGGGCTGAGGTAACCCAAGGGTTGAAAATGACATGTAAATCTCAGATAAATAAATGCTTAATAGAAAGCGACCGTCAAAATACAGCCGCATACACAGTCCAGCCACCTACAAGAATTACAGGCTATTGTTGTGACTGAATTTTTAAACCTTTTAAAAAAGTAGAAAGCACGTCGTCACTACAATCACGGTAATGTTTATGATTCACATTTCTAAAAAAAGCACTGAGTTCATATTTTCCTAGGCTTAAACCAGCCAACTCAAGAATAGCAATAACATCATCAGCCTTTAACGCAAAGGCTATTTTTAATTTATTGAAAATAGTATTATTACTAAGCTGTTGTTCTGCTTGACGTTGAGGGCCATCTTTTTGCCCTCTTTTTTCAATAATTAAACCGTTTAAAAAACTGGCTAGTTGAACATCAGCTAATACCTGATACTCAACATCATCTTTTTCTTTAAAAAAAACAGTTAACTGCGCTGCAGTAATTTCGCATTGTCCTAATGAAAACACACGCAGTATGTTTTCATTATTAAAGTTTAAAATCGTGCTAATACGACGAAGAAGGTCATTATTTATCATTAAATTGCCTAGTTTGGTATAAGATATGGGATGGTGAAAGTGCTTATAGTATAACGGCTATCAGCCTATAAGCGCTATCACATTCACAAAACAAGCAATTTTAATGTTAATAAACGCTAATTATGCTTTTTCTAACGCTTGTTCAATATCAGCAATAATATCGTCTATATGTTCAATACCCACTGAAATTCTCACTAAGTCTTCAGAAACACCCGCAGACTTAAGCTCTTCTGGGTTTAGTTGTCTGTGTGTTGTTGACGCTGGATGACAAGCAAGTGATTTAGCATCGCCTATATTTACTAAGCGTAATATCATTTCTAAAGCATCAATAAATCGTCCGCCCGCTTCACTACCGCCTTTGATACCAAAACTTAAAATACCAGAAGCTTGACCATTGGTCATTTTTTGACAAAGGGCATTATAAGGGCTGTCAGGCAACGCCGCATAATTAACCCAGCTGACTTTTTCATGTGCGTTAAGGAATTTAGCAACTTTTAACGCATTTTCGCAATGACGTTCCATGCGTAAACATAAGGTTTCTAACCCTTGCATGATTAAAAATGAACTGTGTGGTGATAATGCAGCACCTGTATTGCGAAGTGGTACAACACGACAGCGACCAATGTAGGCAGCAGCCCCGAGAGCTTCGGTATACACAACATCGTGATATGACGGATCAGGTTCATTTAGCATAGGAAATCTATTTTTGTTTGCTACCCAGTCAAATTTTCCTGAATCAATAATGATGCCGCCAATAGTTGTACCATGGCCGCCAATGTACTTAGTTAGCGAGTGCACAACAATATCTGCACCGTGCTCAAAAGGACGACATAAAGCAGGACTCGCCACAGTATTATCAACAATTAAAGGTACGCCATGTTTATGCGCTATTGTTGCTAATCCTGCTAAATCAATTATATTACCTGCGGGGTTCCCAATAGATTCACAAAACACTGCCTTGGTGTTCTCATCAATCAATTGATCAAATGATGCTAAATCATCACCCGAGGCAAATCTCACTTCGATACCTTGTCTTGGTAAGGTATGGGCAAATAAATTATACGTGCCACCATAAAGCTGACTTGTGCTAATAATGTTATCGCCTGCCGCCGTAATAGCCTGAATGGCGTAAGTAATAGCTGACATACCAGACGCTACAGCTAAACCAGCAATACCACCTTCCATTTCGGATACTCGTTGTTCTAACACATCCGTTGTTGGGTTCATTATACGTGTATAAATATTGCCTGGAACTTTTAAATCGAATAAATCTGCACCATGTTGTGTGTTATCAAAGGTATAAGAAGTCGTTTGATAAATAGGCGTTGTTGCTGCCTTTGTAGTGGCTTCTGAGTCGTATCCGTGGTGCAGTGCTAGTGAGGCTAATTTCATAAAAATTCCTGATTGATGTTAAGTTAAGTAGCTGCCATTAACTTAACCTAATGGCTAAGTATTTTAAATAAAAATATCATCACTATTCACTATAAATTATGCCAATGATGCTTGTTAGCTAAAGTTTCATCCTCCCCAAATAACCCTGTTGTCACCATCTATCCATAAAGGGTACTTAGTCATTACTTTTGAAAACATAGGGCTTTGTAAATAGTTATTCAGCCATTGGCGAAGGTTTGGGTAAGGTGCTTGTAAATACCACTGACGTTCAACCCTAGCAAATTGTCGAATAAATGGTAATAAGGCGAGATCTACCAAACTTTCTTTATTTGACATGATATAAGCATGTTGTTTTAACTGTTTTTCAATAGTTTGAATATAAGCTTCACAGGCTTGTCTATATTCAAGCAAATTATCCTCATGATAACGTTTAGCACATTTATATTTTTCTAAAGCTGCTTTAAATTCATGATCAAAAGTAGCAATACTACTCAACATATTTTGCAACGACTCACCGTTAGACATTGAGCTTTGACCTAAAAGGTTATCGGGATCATTTATCTGCAATGCCCAAAGCATAATGTCTAAACTTTCATCAATAACGTTGAACGTTTTATCGTTATTCTCGAACACTAAAATAGGTACAGTGCCTTTGGGAGATGCATTGAGCATGGCTTGTGGCTTATCACTTAACACAACATCGCGTAGTTCAACCTGTTGTTTCGATTTAAATATCGCTAACCGCGCACGCATGGCATAGGGGCAATTTCTAAGTGAATAAAGAATAGGGTATGTTGTGCTTATTTTGTTCAGCATGGCAAAAATCTTTAAGGTAAATAATGTAAATTAGGTGTGATTAACCGTAACTAGCTAAAAATTTATTCACATTCGCTTTGGTTGTTTTAGATAATTGTTTAATAAGAGAAAATGGTACATTAGTAATATTAGTTCGTTCCATAATATCCTCAAGCATAGCCAACCAAAGCTTTGTTGTCATTTCAGAGTCATATAACGCTCTATGATAACTACCATTTGAAGTAATTCCTTTATAGCTAACCAATGTTCCTAGTTTGTGGTTAGGTGCTGTTTGATATAACCGACGGGACAGCAATAAAGAACAGGCAAATTGCCCCTGATAACCTCTAGAAATACGTTTTAATTCGCTATCTAAAAAGCGTTTATCAAATGACGCGTTATGCGCAACAAGATTTTGCCCTTGAATAAAATCAGCAAAGCGCTCCATCACTTCATCACATGGCGCCGCTTTACTTAACATACGATTAGTTATACCCGTATAATCTTCGATAAAATAACTAACACGGCAACCTGGATTCATCAACTCTTGAAAATGGTCAGTTACCACACCGTTAACAAGTTTTACAGCCCCAATTTCAATGGCTCTATCACCGTTATCAGGTGAAAGCCCTGTTGTTTCAAAATCAAGTACTATCAATGTATTAGCATTCATACAGATAGACTAACGAGTAGAGTTAACAAGCTGATGACAAATACCAATAACCGTTTCAGCCTGTTCTTTTGATAGTTTACTCATACAAAAAGCCTGTTCAGTAATTTTTGTACTCTGCTGTGATAACAATCTACCTGCATTCGTTAATGCAATATTTTTTTGTCGTTCATTACCCTCTAGCATTTGACGTTCAATCAATTCTTTTTGCTCTAAACGCTTTAATAACGGGGTCATAGTTGCCTTACTAAGCCTAGCATTTTTTGCCAACTCACTAATCGAAATATTATCTTTTTCCCACAACGCCATCAGTACGATAAATTGTGTATAAGTTAACCCCAACGGCTCTAATAACGGTCGATAAATACTGGTTAGGTGATTAGACGCTGAATACAAAGCGAAACATAGTTGTTCATTTAATTGGGCTACAGACAAAAAAATCTCCTACTTCAAAATAGATTAACTTAAAAACTTTATCAATTTTGCCTGTATATTATTTAATTAACAACTATTTGCTAGCAAAAGATTCGTATGCAAATAGTTTGCTAACAAATAAAATTATACTTATACTAATCAATCCAACAACAATTCAAGAGTAACAAAAATGATAAATTCAAAAATAATAACGCTAGCTTTGTTAGTGGTAACAACACCTTTAGTGTTTGCCAATAATATTGAAACAGCAAGTGATGGTGTTAACACCTTTGAAGAGCTCTTTGGTGTTACAGAAGGTAAACGTCGTAATCACACTAAAGGCTTTTGTTTTTCCGCAACATTAAAGCCAAAAGACAAAAAAATTCAACAATATAGTAACAGTAGTATGTTTACAAAAACCTCGGAAGTGATTGGTCGGCTATCTCATAAAGGCGGAAAATACTTGGCCGCCGACAATAAGCCAGGAGAATATGGTATGGGTTTGTCGATCACTACAGCTAGTAATGAAAATCACATAATGTCGATGAACACTTTAGATTTTTTCCCCGTTGCAACACCCGAAGCATTCGCAGAATTAATGCATGCGAAAGTTGCTGGCTCAAATGCAGTAAAAGCATTTAAGCAAAAAAATAAAGATTTACAGCGCTTCAAAGCCCATGAAGCAACAAAAACAAAAACACTTAAACCATATGAGGCAAACACATTTAATAGTGTAAACAGCTTTTATTTAGTTAATAGTAAAGCAGAAAAAACAGCAGTTCGCTGGTCTTTTGTTCCCCAACTACAGCAAACATTAGTGGTAACGCCCGAGCAGGATTTTTTCTTTAAAAACTTACAACAAAATTTAACCAAAAATACTGTTGCATGGGATATGATTATTACTTTGGCTAATCCAGAAGATGATGTTAACAATGCTGCTATTGCGTGGCACGGTGAGCATCAAAAAATAATCGCTGCTGAACTAACAATCAAAGCAATACAAAGAGAAGAAGCAGGAAAGTGTGACCTAATTAATTTTGATCCCTTAGTTTTATCTACGGGGTTTGCGCCATCTGCTGACCCATTACTACAAGCACGACGTAATGCTTACGCAGTATCTTTTGATAGACGTTTATCTGAAAAGAATTTAATCAAATAGCAGTTATACAAAGTATATATTTAAATTTTCTTAGCAATATAGTTATCTATATTGCTCTCTACTTTTATATTTTCACTTAGCTCCAAGCCCAAATCATACCCCACTTTCGGTATATTGATAGGCATTTCGGATAAGGTTAGTTAACACAATATGGCAAGCTGTTGCTTCGATATTAATTATTGTATTTTTCAACATCAGCGTTGATAAGCACTTTCAAAATGGTTATACACGCTGGTAATTGTTAATTAGAAACTGCGCTTGAAAGCCTAATTTATCATACAGAGGCTTACCTGCATGTGATGCTTGTAATACAATATGTGTACCTTTCCATTCTGCACAATTTACAATAATTTCAGACATCAATAAACGTGAAAAACCTTTACCTTGTACTTCAGGTTTGACGCCTACCTGATGTACACCAATAATACTTCCTGTTTTATACATAAGTGCAGTGGCAATAGCCTCGTCATTATCATAAGCTAATAAAAGGCGAATATCAGAATCATTCATTAAACTTTCTATCACTGATTGATCTATAACATATCCAAATGCTTTAGACGCAATATCTACCCATGCCATTAATTCTTGTGTTTTAGTTACCAATTTAACAGTAAAACCCTTACGCAGTTTTATTTGATCTTTTATCGTGAAAAGCACAGCAGGCGATATAGCTAGGTACATTGCAGTTTGACTGAACAAACATTGCCAGCCCTTTCTAACTAATTCTACTTCTAAACTCGATTGTTTCGTTAAAAACAGCTGTGAACTTAAATTACTGTTCTCATTTGCTTTAATGTCTGCGTTTTCAAGTTCTGACCACATTGGTACAATAGCGGTTGTATCAATATGTTTTAACTGTAAATAATTTTGGACCGATGCAGGAAGATCAAACCAGCAACGATAAGGCCAAGAAGTGTTTTTAATCAACTGCGTATTTCTATCAATAATTTGAGCGCCATATTTTTTCCATAAACAAGTAAGGTTATCTATATTCGCCTGATTAATATCCATATTCTGTCTCCCAATTAATTAATAAAACCCCAATAATTAACAAAGTTGCGCCCACTAATTTTATAGCGCCAATTTGTTTTATAGGTAAATCAAACCAGCCCATATGACTAGCAATTATTGCCATTAACAACTGCCCAGTTAACGCATAAGACATCATATTGCCTACACCCATTTTAGGAATTAAATAATAAAACAGACTAATACCTAAAGCACTTAACACGCCACTAAACCATAAAAACACAGGTACAGATTTTATTTCTACTAGCCCAGGGTACTGTTTAGTAAATACCAACATAACTACTGCCGTAAAAAACAAACTTGTGAAAAAAGCGATACTTGTTGCTACCATTGAACTGTTTAATAATACTCCTAAACGAGCATTCATTGCTGCTTGCACAGCAATTGCGGCACCTGCTACCAAGGCCATACAAGAAAATAAGAACATGTCACATCTCCACGACTATTTCATTGTAATCAAACCTAACTTTAGGAGAATCAGCTTGAGTGTCAGTTTCATGACGATAACCTATAGGGCATATTGCGGTTGCGGTTAATTTCTTTGATGCTAAATCTAAAATGGCATCATATCCCGCACTCTCAAAACCCGTCATTGGGCAAGTATCTATTTGCATTGCCGCAGCACAAGTTAACAAATTGCCCAAGGCAATATAGGCTTGCTGATGTGCCCATTCTTGTTTTTCTTCGGGTGTTTTTAAACTTAATGCTGATTTCATAAAATCAGAAAAGTTACTAAGACCCTCAACACTACCATGAGTAATTTGTGCATGTTTATTAATATAACAATCAACTGTATCATTACCCACATTAGTATGTGCTGCCAAAACAATTAGGTGTGAACTTTCAGCTACTTTATTCTGCCCGTAAGAAAAAGGCAGTAACTGCGTTCTAATATCTGCTGACTCAACCACAATAATTTTATAAGGCTGAAGTCCATAAGACGAGGCACTTAAACGTGTTGCATCAAGTAATGTCCTTAAGGCTGATTTGGTCACCTTTTTATCTGAAAATTTCTTAACCGAATAACGCCATTGTAGCGCTTCTAAAATATTCATTATTAATCCTCTGTTTTTCGGGAAAATCACAAACCTTAAACAAATACAAACTTATCTAAGTTAAGCGTATACATTGGTTTGTGATAAGATAAAACGGATAATAAAGGGCTAATTCTTTAAGTGCATTTACATAGGTTGATAAATGAACTTTATTTATAGAACACTTTGTATAGGTTGGATCAATAAGCTTTTTCTAATACGGCTTAATTGCGTTGGTGTAATAGCAAGATGTGAAGCAATATGATATTGCGGTAAACGATCAACCAAAACAGGATACATAGCCACAAAACGTAAATAACGTGCTGTAGCATCAGTTTGCACTATTTCTATTTCACGAGCCTCTTTTTCCAGCAGCCAGTTTTTCTCCAAATAATAAATTTGAAATAGCATGATTTCTTTGTTCTTATGCATGAGTGCACGATATGCCATAAAATCAATTTCAATAATAAGAGAGTCTTCCAATAACTCACAAGCAAGTTTCGATGGTGTTGACGTTAACAAAGCTGCCATTGATCCAGGAAACATACCTTCATCAAAAAATATTTTGTTGTATTCATTACCCTTTTCGTCACACGTAAAACAACGTACTAATCCCTTAAAAACATAAGCATATGAATTAGGAACATCGCCGATACTATAAAGCACATGTTGTTTTTTTAGTGATTTAAATTTACAAATCTGCTGAAATTCATACCAAGTATCGTCACTAATAGGGTAATAAAAAGACAGAGACTCCCGTAAAGCAATAAAAGCATTATATTTATCTGACATGGTTACAGTATAACTCGAAGCTTAAACCTAAAGAATATATGAATCATAACCACTAGCCTATTTAAAATATAGAGGGGATGGTTGAAATATCTATGTATACCTATGGCTAATACCAATTTCATTAAGTTTGTGATCTTGTTGTGCGAAGGAAAAATAAACCAGAACAACGTCGCCATGGAGTATTTTAACCAGCACAAGTGGGCAATAATTTAGTGAAATTAATGGTATGGATCCTCTCCACTTTATTCCTATCGCTTAACTTAACTCCTGAACTCAACAGACTGGTGTGCCACCACCATGGTCATTCGTTTAATATAACTATCATGATCTAGTCGGTAGTTGTTCGCTCACCAATTTCACTATCTAAGATCCGTTGTACCTATGCTTGATTATACTCACTGTTCTGTATTTTATTTTTAAATCACTGCTTGAGTTACTTGTATGTTGATGGGTACAAATACTGTCTTATTTATTAAGCTGTTAGTTGGAAACTAAATTTTTCAAATTCGTTCCCATTTATAATAATTGAAAGTTGGTGAAGTCCTGTATAAAACTTTCTTGTAGATATTATCTTAAATGATTGCTTGCGGATTATATGATTAGTTGAATTTTTGACGTATTCTTTTTCGCTTATTTTAAATGTTCTTTTTGATAACGATCCATTCGATTTTTGATAATAAAGTCCGTATTCTGTTCTGATCTTTATATTCTCGCTTCCTAAGTTAACCAGTTTAAAAGAAAACTCCAAAGCTTCACCTATTTTTACTGAAGGTGTGTTGATACTAAACTCATCAATTCTAATATTTTCAATTGTACCAAAACCAAACATTTTCATTGCGTCTGAATACCCTTTCTTTAGAAGTGTTCTACAACCATGTTTGATTAATTTATCGGTATTTAAAGAAAGCCCTTGCCATTTTTTTACTATATTTATCACGGTTAGTGGATTGTCTTTGGCTATATCATTCAAGTTATTGGCAACACTCTTTCGAACAAAATCAGATCCATCATTTTTCAACTTTTCCAAAATTGGAATAATCATTTGAGGATTTTTTTTCAATTTCGGTAGATCCATCGCCCAAGGTAACCTTGGTCTACAACCCTCTGAAGAAAATCGTCTAACAGTAAAATGATCATGATTTGACCAAAGTAACATTTGCGCCATCATTTTTTCAGGATAGAGAATGATAAATGGGCGAACAGCAAATTCACAACTGGTGAATTGTGTGATTTTTTCTATAGCATCAATTGAGGTTTCATAATCATCTAAACCATACTGTTCAATATAATCAGCAAGAAACATGTACCTTAACGATAAGCCACTTTGTTTAAGTTTTAGCTGTTCTATTAATTGCAGTATTACCTCAATAGCTTGCTTATAATCATCAGGTAAATGAATTTTCAATATGGTGGACAAGTGCCTCATTCGCTGTTTCAGCTTCCTGTCTAACCATTGAACGTCAAATACTTGTGCTAAAAAAGTATTTTCATCAAAATTTGGAATAGTTTTATGCAAACCTTTTGTTAATTCATCAAAAAAGGCGGTGTTATAGATGTTTTTAAATAATTCAGCCATAGTTATTATTATTCTTTTAACCTTAATATAGATTTTAATTGTTCATCGTTGAGTAACTCATCTAAAATATTTATTGAAGATTTTTCAAATGGATGTTCTTGAAATAATTTTGTATGATATGTCTCTTTAAGATTATCTAAATCATCAGACTTTTGAACTAAGTTATCCTGTATTTTAGTTATGAAATTGCTATTAAATTCTAATTTATCTGGATTTACATATCCTACTTTAATAAAACCTTTGGTTTTTTTGCTACATGAGCAGGGATTACTTTTGTTTACTAAGCTGCATTTATTATTCATGAAGTTGAATAATTCTTTTCTAGCACGAGATAATTTTTTCCGATAATTTTCTAAGCTAACATTGAATATTTCACTGCCTATTTTGTGATTTATATTAAAAATATCTCCTAAAACATAAATTAATCGCTGTTCTCGGTCTAAACACATTAACATGCCTGACATACAACTAATTTTTGCTTCTTCTACTGCCTCCATTAAAATGCTTTTTTCTTCAGCATTTAATTCTTGAGTAGCAATACTGTCCAAATTGTCACTATAACCATCAAAGCCTTTTGATATTGCGAGTTCAATGCCTTTCTTTTTCATATCTAGCATATGATTAACTGTTATTCTGTATAGCCAGGTGGTAAATGTGCTTTTATGATTAAACTTTTTTAAACTAACAATCGTTTTTATCCAAATTTCCTGATTAACATCTTCTGCATCTTGGTGGCTATATAGCATTTTAAGACAGATATTAAAGGTAAATGAATAATGTTTGTCTATTAAATTGCGTAAGGCAGCCTTGTCTCCAGACAAGGCTGATTGTATCAATTGGGAGTCACTTATCTTAAGATTCATAAGTTATGCAATTAAATACCAGAAGCCTAAATCCATTGTTTCAGGATCACACATACTCATCATTTTCATTCCTGATTCGTTATTCAAATAGCCATAACAAATTTCTTTAGTACCCCCAAGGGTTTTTCCAAACGTAATTTCTGAATAAGTTTCATTATCTATTTTACCAATAAAATGCGATAAGGTATTTTCAAAAGTGTTTAGGTGAGTATTTTCAATTTGTTCAGAAACTGAAAGTAAATTGGCCTCAAAAAAGTCACTATTATCCTTTGGCGAAAATGTACCGTGTTCAAAACAAGAAAAAATTTCAGGTATTTTAAAATTGTCTTTTAAGATCTTGTGATAATGAATTTTTACTGTTTGTGGTTTTATTGATTTCATAAATTCTTTGGCGGTATCACTACTGCTAAAACCGTTCTCGATATTTGTTATGCTTTGCATGTCCTCCGCAAAAAGCAGATTAGCATATTCACCCTTCAAATTTCTTACTAGGCAATGAAATATTAAACCTGATTGATTTTTTAAATAATCACTTTCAAATTTCATC
>NZ_JBHFOM010000034.1:0-49648 GCF_053543955.1 Colwellia sp. E150_009 | reverse complement strand
CGGCAAAATCATTAAGAGCACAAAAGTGATCATTTACAAGTGATACTAGTGATCAAAGCTTAATGAGAATAAGCGATCAAAGTTAATGCAATTGGGTGATCAAAGCTGGAGAGAATATGCAGCTGTTGCCTACCAGTTAGATTGGTCGACAGCAGAAGGTTATATTGAACATTACCAGTTAGAGATTACAGAAAACGGTCAATCAGTCATTGAAATAATGACCGCTCAGGATATAGCGCAGTTCTTTTCTACCCCTGGTGAACGCACATACCGAGTACAAGCCTGTAACCAATCTGGTTGTGGTCAATTTTCAGAAGCCGCGACAACCAATGTGCAGGCCGCAGCCACCGATGTTATTTATTTAGAAAACCCTAAAAACAATAATAACTTGCCTCAAAGCACAGATTTGAATTTCTACTTAAACTGGCATGTACCCGAGTCAAAGGATAGTTACTTATTAAAATATGCCTATCAAACTTTTGATGGGCAGTCTCATAATGTGGAGCTGAACTTAGGGTCAGAAGCCGAGTCTTTTCATGTTTTGCTACCTGAAGATGCACAAAATGGCCAAACCACCTTTTATCTCATGCCTATTGTTGATGGGGAACCGTTGTACTCGGCTAAAGTGATAGGACAGCTGCGGCGCCAACTTGCTGCTCCTACCATTACCGAATTTTCCTATAGTCAATCTAATGACACGCGATTTACTGTTAAATGGCAGCCAGTACCTTTGGCTGATACCTATAAAGTGGAAATGTTTTACCTTAGTGAGGCAGATGGCTCATTGATTAGTATCTCTTTTTCTAATACAGCAGACTTAACACGTAAATTTTCTCTCTCTTCACTTAGCATTTTCCCAAAGGCTGGGACCATATACGCACAGGTAAAAGCAGCCCGCAATAATAATCAGCTAGAAGGTTCAATAGGTAGTGACCCATATGTTCTATCTTGGCGAACTTCTGATACCGGTGGGTTTGCCCCGGAAATATCGATTAATAGTCCAGTTGATAACAATACTTATTCATTGTTAGAGCCAATCATTATTTCAGCGACTATTACTGACGATAGCGCAGTAAGTAAAGTCATCATGCAGGTACAAGGTAATCGCTTCGGCCCTAGAGTTAAGGATCAATTTACTCCAACGGACGATAACCTTTATCAATTCGATATCACCGATGCTTTAAGGGATGACAATATTGGCAGTTTTGATATCAAAATTATTGCGATAGATAATCATGGTAAAGAAATACATAAATCCATTAAGTTTACACGCAGTATTGACGCTATCCCTCGCCCCAAAATTACTGAAATTAAACGATTGGATGGGAACAACTTTCAAGTCTCTTGGAATGGTGAAAACAACGGCGCAACTTCAAACAACTTAATGCAAATAAACAGTGAAGGAAGGTGGTACACAATAACTCATAAAGTCTTAAATGCCCCAAGCTTTACTCGATTATTGACTAGAGGTGAGGAACTACAGGGTAGGAATAGGTTTTTTATAAAAAGTTGTTATGGCATCAATTGTGAGGTTAGAAAAGATAGTGATGAGTTTCAGTTAAAGGATTGGTCAAGCACCCAATCTATCATTCATATAAATACGGAGTTGCTGGGAATTGTTAAGGATTAAAATTTTAGAAAAAAATAAATTAATGAACAAGTAAAAATGACATAGATCGGTGTTTTAGTCATGCATGTTAAAACCCTAATATAAATTAACCAAAATGAATTACGAGAAGTTTAAAATGTTAAAGAATTTTCCTTTGTTATTTGCAGTTATAGCTTTAAACAGCTTTGCTGATTCAAATATCAGCTATTTAAGTATAAAAAATGATGCGGTTTATTTTTCCACCACCAATGCAAAACAACATACCATCCCCAGTTGCGGAGCAGGAGAAAATGCTAACCTGTGGGCCTTTTCTTTAGATGGTAATGTTGGACGAGCGCGTTATTCTATGTTGGTTACTGCTATTGCTAGTAAAACGCCTGTTTCAGTTAACCCTGCTAACTATTGTGAAGTAACAGGGGTTGAAGCACCAGAAGAGCTCAGTTTTGGCACTGAAGGTTTAACTCCAATCGATGGTAGTATTCATGCTTCTTGTGATGAAATTGTAAAAAATGACGCTAGTGCTCAAGATGGTGTTTACTCAATAAGACCTAACGGCGCAGGGGCGATTAATGTTCTTTGTGATATGGATGTTAGTGGCGGTTGGACATTGGTTATGAGAGGGCAGGAGGGGAGTAAAGTAAGCAACTGGTATAAAACAACAGCTGATATCCGTCTTGAAAATGGTTCAGCCCCTAATGAAGGTACGTTTAAATTTGCTGATACCACCATTAACTTACTAGTATCTTCTGCGTATCGGGTAACCACGGCAATGGGTCAACGTTATTTCAAGCCTACGTGCGTTTATAATCATACTTCTGTGGCCACAGGAGCCTGTAGGGTTTCGTATGGGAATATCAACTGGGGAGAACCGATAAACTATAATTATAATAATCATTACTCAGAAATAATAGCTATGGACTATGGTAGAGGATTAAGCGACACTTTCCATTTATATGATAGCCGGAACACTCAACATTTTGTGCGTTTTATTACGACTTCAACAGAAGAAACCCCGCGTAATAGCAATTGGCAAAATGCAATGTGGATGGTAGGTAATGCTTTTGTGAGTACCGTTGATGGTTATGGCGATGTGAATGGTCAATATATGCTTAATGCTGCACATTCATCATTTGAGCTTTGGGTGAAATAACCCATAATCCATTCAACTTCTCATTTTGGGATTTCAATAAATGATGATTTATCGCTATTTGGCTTTTTTTATAGCTTGTTTGTTTGGTAATGCTTACGCGTCTTCAATAGGTTGGTTAACTCCTATTACGGATCAGATTAACAAAGCCCATGTATTTAAGTTATCAGCCCCAGACTGCATAAATACACCAATTAAAGTGAACTATAAAGAAGATTTCACTATTAGCTGGTGCGAGGTTAGTCACTCGACCCATTATAAATTAATAGGGCTAAGCCAAGAGCCTATTATAATTGCTGCTCCAGAGACTAGTTATTCTGTGGGAGGTTTAACTCATGGTGAGTATGTTTTAAAAATACAATCTTGTAAAAGCCAAAACTGCTCAGAGAGTTCGCTATCTCATGCTTTGCAGGTACTGTCACCAATTGCCCCAGCCAAAATAACGAACATTTCCTTACCTGAGCAGTTTTGGGAAAAAGGCCGATATTTTTTTGATTTACAGCTAAGCACTGACAATTTATTGTTAACACACTTCCAAGTAGAAGCGCATCTAAATGGAGAGGTTAGTGTTACTAATTATGAAGTAGATGATCAATTCACACTAAACTCTTCAGCTACGTCCAATAGTTATAGGATAAGAGGCTGTATAGATGAAGTATGCGGTGAATATTCTGATCTTATTTCTTACCAAGTACAGTCTGCTTTAGAACAAGGTCTTGAAATAACGAATGTAGTTCAATGGGAAGGTGGTTACGCCAATATTGATGGTGTATTTGATTTACAGTGGCAGCAACAAACTAATGTTGACAGTTACGATATCATTTATGGCTTTAGTGACTTAGATACCGGCGAGTTGGTAGAGAAATCTATTAACAATTTACCAGGTAATGCATTCACTCATCGCGTTGTACTGCCAAAAGAGGTACGTAACGGCTTAGTGAGTTTTTATCTTATCCCTTATCGAGAAAATAATGCAATAAATTCACTCAAAGTTAATGGTTTAATAAAATTGCAGCTTGCTAGGCCTAGTATCAGTCATTTTTCGAATATTACAGGTAAGTGCGATACCACTGGCAACTGTGACCATTTTTTCAAGGTGAAATTCAAAAATATAAGTCAAGCTAGCCGATATCAAATTTTTGTTAGTTATTCAGCGGTAAAAAACGGCAATGAACAAAGATACCGAAGCATTTTGTATTATGATGCAGACCAATCATCGCCCAATTACCCATTACCAACAGAAGAAGGTGGTGAATTTGTTATTGAGTTTAACCTTAATCTTTTGGCGGATAAAAATGGTGCAACACCAATAACAGGTGCCGTACATGTTAAAGGCCAAGCCCTACGACCAGAAAGCTACCCCAGCGCTGTGCAGTTGCAAATAATGTCTAACTTAACAGCAACTAAAACACTTGCTTGGCGAAAAGGTAGCAACCAATTAGCGGTTAATGTTATATCACCGATACCTAGTACAGTCTTTTTACTTGACGACAATATAACAGCCAACGTTTTTGCTTGTGACAAGGGCGTTAGTGGTAGCTGTAACAGCAATGACAACGGTATAGGTATTGACTTTGTTGAATATACCTTACAAGGGCCAGGAGTTGACTTTTCTTACAAGGTAACTGATGCTGGTTTAGATTATTTTCAAAGCTTTAATGATTTATTTGTTCTTAGCAGTACCGCTAAGACAGGTCGCTATAACTTATTTATAAATGTAGTAAATACCAGTGGTCATAATATAACTAAGTTAATTACATTCACTCGCGAAGCGGGTAGCTATAGCAACCCTGTAATAAATAACATTACCGAAACTGCAAATAACAATGAATACCTTATTGATTGGGATGGCTATCAACATGCGGACGTTAAACGTCTTTATAGGCAAATTAATCCCAATTAGGTTAGCGTAGTCGATTATGACATTGAACCTGCTCAATTTACCGTGAATTCAAACAGTAATAATGAAGATTGGTATTATATTGAAACGTGCTTTGGTACTGGTTGTTATAACTCACAAGCCAATCATTGTGCTTATAATAGATATAATAAAGACTGTGAAGTCAGAAAAAGCGAACTGTTTTTACTCACTCCAACAAATCAGCCCGAGAAGCTTTTTATTAGCACGGAGTTACTTGGTACAGCAATTAAATAGTTTTTTACCACTTAATTACTTTTTTAAAGAAAGAAAGCTTCTTGTATAAAAGTAAATAAGTTGATAGTTTAGCCACCAAGTGTTTGAAAGTTACAAGTAAATTTTATGGATGTTGAAAGTCACAGGGAAAAAGGATGAAAGTATTTTTTAATATGAGTATTGCCTCAATAGTAAATGTGGCTTTTACAGCGCTCGATTTATCACCAATTCAGAACAAAGTACGAACAACTAATGCAAACCTCTCTTTTTCTCGAGCAAAGTCAGCTCTTTTTCGTATTAAGAAGCGCAATCTATTACTGGTGTTATTAATAGCACAATTTTGTTGTGTCAGTAATGCATCAGCCACAACAATTTCTCATGCCTTTTTAGGAACAAAGGCAGGTAATCATATTTATGAATACAGGGACTATTCCCTTATTAGGCAATATTTTGAAAAAGGGAATAAGTCAGTAGGTTTGTTTTGGCAGGGAAGTGGTGAGTATACCTTTAAAATTGAGAAACGTAATAATCAAGGACCTTGGCAGTCTTGCGGCGGGGGAGATGAAAGAAACTCATATTCTCAGGTTGTAGTAACTAACAACTATGGAAACCCATCAGACGAATATTTTCATGGAGGCTGTAATTATACTAGTAGTGAAGCAATTACCGAAATCAGGGTACGTCGCGGCAGTGGTGGTTGGTTTGTGGTGAAAGTCCCTCTAATTGCACCCTTTCTACCAGAAGAAAACAAGAGAGTTCAATCGACCGTCAATACTGAAGGAAATAGCATTTACATTAATTTAGTTCGTATGCTTGGCAATGATGGAGTCGAAATGCAAATTAAAACATCGGCAACGCCATGGCGGAACTTACCGGCTGAGCAACTTATTTATAATCCACCACAAAACCGTTTAGAGATTAAAGATATAACACCAGGTTTTTATGATATTCGTGTGCGCTCAACAAAAAATGGGCAAGTGAGTAACTGGGTAGGTGGTATTTATGCTAATGTGCCACTGGCTAAGCCTGCACCATTTGTATTAGAGTCAGTAATCTATGGTGGTTATAATGCCAATTGGCAAGCTACCTTTGGTGCGGTTGAGTATGAATATGATTATAACGAGTTAAAGAATAATTTTTGGCACACGGGTATTTACCCTACCACTACAGAAACATCAGTAAGCACACAAAATAGCATTGCAACAGGGCCTTATCAAATGCGTGTGCGGGCAATAACGGCTAATGGCAAAAGGTCAGAGTGGGCATACAGTAATGAAATTAATATCACTGAAAAGCCACTAACCCCTACACCACCTTATTTGAGCATAGGGCCTTATCAAACAGAAGATAAAGGTTTTATCTTGTCGACCGATAACTTTTCTAACCAAGTTGTGAATAAGTGGCGATACGAAGTACAAATAGACAATGGTGAGTGGCATTTTGTTCGTTTAACTGGAGGGGGTCAAGCGTATTTATTCTCGACAGCGCAAGTTAACGGTGTTCCCGTAGGAGTAAATGGTAAAATCAATAGCGGACTGTATCGATTTAGAGTTCGGACAGAGGCTTATCATTCACCAGAAAAATATCATTCAGCATGGACTTACAGCGACTACTACCCTCGAGGGGAGGAAGTAAGCCAAATATTACCACCGTCTGAGCTAAATACCTATATTGACGTTGATAATGTATATTTTCATTGGCCTAAAGTGGCGGATGCAGAGCAATATCAGGTGATAGTTACTGAGAGATATCCAGCGGTAGAAGTTTATAATGGCTCAACCTCTAATACTCAGATAAACACCGCTAATTTAGAGGATGGTAATTACTCGGTTAAAGTAAGAGTGATCGATGAGCAAGGAAAATATTCTCGCTTTTTAGGGCAAAATTTCACCATAGATGCTGTGCCTAATATAGTTAGTAATGTCACGACTCACTATAGTAATGCCGGCAGTAATAATCATCTCACCATTAATTGGCAATCAAGCGAAACAAACGTCCAGTACTACTTGGAATACCATTTTAATAATAGTTATTGGCAACCGTTTACCAACACAGCGAATATTGGTAGCCCATTTTTTCAGCCACTTACTGGCTCTTACCAATTTAGAATAAGAGTACGCTCTAACACAACCCGTAAGTTTTCTAACTGGGTGTTAGGGCCGCGTATTTCAGTTATTAATGATGAAAACAACTTGTCATCACCCTCCTTGATAAGCGCCAGCTATGAGCAAGACACAGCTACTCCCTATGTTAAAGTTAGTTGGCAAATAGATGATCCAGTAAGTAATGCTGGAGCAAGCTACGAGGTACAAAAGTATAACTTCAATAGCTCAAGCTGGCATGGCGTTGGCTCTACACAAGCAACTCATTTAAACGTTAATAATGTTGAGCCAGGGGGGTATTTATATCGAGTTAAGGCAAGAAAGAATAATTTTTCCACCCCTTTTGTTAATATGGCTAAACCTATCGAGCTTTTGCCCCAGTCAAATGATATTAGTGTGCCCCATAGCCTTGAAATAAAATGGTATCAGCGTAATTCAGCCTCAGATTTCATTCGGTTGGGCTGGCAATCGAATTCATCGAGAGGGCATTATTATATTGAACATAGGTTGAATGGTGGAGCCTGGCAAGAGTTTAATAATACGGCCAATTTTCACACCTTGTTATTTAATCCAGAAGTGGGTGGGTTTTACGAGTTTAGGGTTAAAACACAAGAAAGTGTTGGTGGCGTGCGCAGCTTCTCAGCTTGGTCAAAAATTGCTTCCTATAATTTGGTCATCAAACCTGAAGTACCTGTATTAAGCGCTGAAGAAATAAGTAACAGTCAAAAGAGCGTTCTATTATCTTGGTCTTCGGCTGACAATATTGATAGCTACAACCTTTACCAGTCGATTAATGGCGCAATATTTACGCCTATATCTGAGGGAATTTCAGGAGATGCAACGTCATTTGTAATTGATAGACCTGATAACGGAGAGTACCGTTTTAAAATAAAAGCCTGCAATACTGCAGGATGTAGTGAATCAGTGCCTGTTAACATAACAATAGTTACAAAAATAAAAGTTAAAACTGAACTACTTGGCACAGCGGTGGGTAGTCCCTATTGAATAAAAGTGAATTTTTAAAATCAATTTGATATCACATATCCTTGTGCTTATTTGACGAAAAATTTATATATTTCAATTGAATATACGGGTTGTAATAGCAAGCATAAATTGATAGATTACGGCACAAGTATTTTGAAGACTAGGGCTTGGTCTTCGCAGGACATATTTGCATTGTATATACAAGGAACAAGGGTGAAAGTAGTTTTTGATGTGCGCATAGCTTCGATTGCAAGCGTAATTTTTACCATACTCGGGTTTTTCACCGCTCGAAAATATTACCTAACAAACTGCTCTCTTGTTTCTTTTTTACACGCAAAAACTACTTTTTATAGTCTGAATAAGCTTAGGTTATTGCTAGTGTTATTAATTGCACAAAGTTGTTGTATAAGCAATGCATCGGCTAACACCGTTAACAGTGCTTTTCTAGGAACCCATGGTGTTGGTGGGAATCAGCATTTTGTATATAGGTATATGGACCACAACGTAGTTCGACAATATTTTGAAAAAGGAAATAAAGGAATAAGCCTCATCTGGCAAGGAAGCGGTGAATATAGCTTTGAGATTGAAAAACGTAACGGCCAAAACCCTTGGCAATCTTGTGGTAGCGGTGATGAAGGTAATTATAACAATCATTTTGAAGTCTCCAATAATTATGGTAATCCTCCTGATGAGTATTTTAACGGTGGCTGCCGTTATGGAATAGGCGAGGCCATTACTGAAGTAAGGATTCGCCGAGGTGGTGGTAGTTGGTTTGTGGTTAAGGTACCACTTATTGCGCCATTTTTACCTAGAAAAGACTTAATCGTACAATCTACCGTAAATGCCACAGGTAATATAACTTACGTTAACTTGAAGCGTATGTTTGGTACGGATGGTTTTGAGCTGCAATTCCATTCTGGAAATGGGAACTGGCAAAGTTTACCAGTCGAACAAATAACCCTTAATAAGAACCAAAATCGATTAGAAATAAAAGACTTGTTGCCCGAACAGTATTATTTACGTTTACGCTCTACTAGAAATGGTGCCTTTAGCAAATGGATAGACAAAAGTAACCGTTTTAAAATTTTAGCAAATATACCACTAGGCAAACCAACTAACGTTTTACTAGAACCAATAATTTACGCAGGTTACCAAGTAACATGGCAGCCTGTGTTTGGGGCAACCGAATACTTCTATGAATTAGCCCCTAAAAAAACAAGAGTTTACGAAAAAAATACGAGAAGTTATTCAGAGCCTTCAGTCACTGTATTAAACTCCCTTGGTATAAATTTAGATCGATACTGGATACGTGTGAGGGCACGCACGGCTGAGGGTACCTATTCAGAGTGGGGTTATAGTAAGGAAGTGATACTGAGACCACTGCCAGGATTACCAATACCTAAATCGCTAGTTGTCGAACCTCTTGAGTTAGTAGATAGTGGTTTTTTTCTAATTGCTGAATATAAAGGACCCGTTAATGGTCAAAATCCTGTAGAACAATACCGCTTTGAAATTCAAGTTAATAATGGAGATTGGTTTCCTGCATATTATGGTCGCAAAATATCATTACGATTATCATGGGATTCTCTGGTGGAAGGCTTAACGCTAGGTACTAATAATAAACTACATGATGGTTTGTATCGTTTTAGAGTGAGAACGGAGGGAAAATATGACCCTGAAGGTTACCATTCTGATTGGCAATTGAGTGAGTATTACCCTATTGGAAATAGCGTTAGCTCCGTTCCGTCACCTTCCGTCGTAAACACGCACCTTGATGCCAATAACCTTTATGTTTATTGGGATGCTGTGTCTAATGCTAAAGAGTATCAGGTAATAATTACCGACTTATATCGCAAAGAAATGGTTAACAAAATCACCTCAAACCTACAAATAGATGTCCGCGATTTACACGACAGTAATTACAAAGTTAAAGTAAGAACGATAGATGAACAAGGTAACTTCTCTCAGTTTAACGTCGTACCTTTTACTATTGATGCGGTGCCCAGTCCGGTAATCAATGTCACTACGCAATATTGGTCATCGGGTAGTAACCCGTTCATTTCTGTCAATTGGGACTCAACAGAAACCGATGTTCAGTATTACATAGAGTACCGCTATAACAGTGGTCAATGGCAAGAGCTTTCTAATACCGCAAATAAAAGTAATCCACTTTTTCAGCCACTAAGTGGTACTTATCTGTTTCGCGTAAGTGCGCGTTCAAATGATTCGCGCAAATTCTCTGGTTGGGTTAATGGGCCGCTCATCACTGTGGATAATAATAAAAACACACTGGCTATGCCTTCGGGTGTTTATGCTGCCCATATAGTTAACCCCAACAGTGAGCATATGCATGTAAACTGGACGTTAGCAAATTTAGGTGCAAATGCTGGGGCTACTTATGAAATACAAAAGCTGAACATTAACCTTAAAATTTGGGGGACAGTGAAGTTCAGCAGTAGCACGTCTGTTAATCTTTCGAATACAACCCCTGGAGCACATTACTATAGGGTAAGAGCGAGTAGAGATGGTATTCATACTCCTTACCAACACATGAGCAGACCGATACGGGTTCTACAACAGTCAAATGAAATCACTCCACCTCATTCACTGAAGGTTGTATCCTATACAGGCAATACTAAACATTTAAGCATTAGCTGGCAATCACCTTCAACTAATGGACATTTCTTTTTAGAAAAACGGCTAAATGGTGGACCATGGGAAGAGCTCACTAATACCGTTAACTTTAGTACAGTGATTTTTAATCCAAAAGAGGATACTTTTTATGAATTTAGAGTTAAAACCCGAGATACGTTGAATGGTGTACGATACTTTTCTGCTTGGTCTGACATTGTTTCTTATGACTTGGTAAGCATACCCCAAACGCCAATATTAACAGTTGAAAAGGTAAATAAATCTCAAGGAAATATTCAATTATCTTGGACGATGGCTGAGGACGTAAACTATTATCAATTATATCAATCAACTAGCTCAAGGTTTGTTCGCCAGCCAGAGAGTATTTCAGGCGATGTATCATCGCTTGTAATTGATAGACCTGTAAATGGAGAATATAGCTTTAGGCTTGATGCTTGCAATACTGCTGGTTGCAGTGAATCAGTGCCTGTTAGCGTCACTGTTAATAAGAATATAAATATTAAAACAGAACTGCTCGGTACAGTGTTAAATGCAAATAACTAATGGTTGTAGTAGAAGATGTTAAACAATGCCTGTTATTTTTAACTGCTTGTATACATTGTTTTTATTATTTAGTAGTCTATGCCGTTATATTGTCAAGAGCCACCCTCTGGTTGTTTGCTTGATATTAAAAGGAAAGTTACCTTAGGAAATGTGGATGTTTGAGTTATCTAGAACTGCGGTTATTTTTGGTTGTTGTACTGCGTTCTTTTTTACCACATTTTTTTCAACCCTTACCCATGCCAACGAACCTGTATTTAAACAAGAGTTAAGCCCCGATGCTGTTCGATGGAAAGACGCATTTGGTTCATCAATTGCTTATTATAACGACAGAATACTGGTTGGCGTGTCAAAAGAAATTAATAATCAGTATACAACCAGCGGAGGAGCTTATTTATATAAGAAAGCAAGTGACGGTGATTATATAAAAGAAGTCAGGTTTGAAGTGGATGGTGCTGATAATAATTCATTATTTGGTCAAAAAGTACTGTTATCAGATAATTTTGCTATTGTTTCTTCACCTCAGTACAGCGTTAATGGAATAAAATCAAAGGGTGTGGTCTTCATTTATAAGCGTTCAGCGGAAGATGAATGGCTATTACATCAGGAGCTATTGCCGTCTGAAGGACAATATTTTAATGAAGGTTTGTTTGGTATGACAATGGATATGTCAAATAATACCCTGCTTGTTGGGGGGTATCATTATTCAGGTGAATTCTCCGGAAATTATTATAGCTCTTCTGTGTATATGTATAAATTGGAAGGGGATCAGTGGATAGAAAAGAATATTTTCAAATCACCAGTAAATGATGTGGATTTTGGTTTTTCGGGCTTGGCTATCGATGGCAATAAAATGGCTATAGCAAGCACTCAAGTTGCAGCCTCTGGAAATATTCAAGGAGTTTATATTTATGATAATACAAACGGTGACTGGGTGTTAGAAGCGACTTTGGTGCCTGAACCATCGGAAAACCCTAAGCGATATGGTAATGCCATTGCGATTGATGGTAATACTATAGTAGTAACAGACCGAAGTAAAAGAAGAAGCGATTTAAAACCAAATTGGCATGCAGGAGCTGCTTACATTTACGAGCATAGTAATAATCAGTGGCAGCAAGTACATAAGATTTTCGAAGATAGCAACAGCTTTGAACATGTAGGCTTAACGGCTGCGCTCGAAAACAATAGCCTACTGTTAGGTAGTCCGAAAAGGGCTAGGCATTACAAGCGCGACTCATTTGGCGATTGGCAGAAGATGTTTGAAACCTTTTACGGAAATTCCCCCGTTACTTTTACCGACAGTGGCGGCATATTCGGTGCGTACCATTCGACGCAGTCAGGCAGTGCATACCCAAAACGCTCAGCAAAAGTCTATGAATTTGACATATCATCTTCTGAGTTAAAAATAGCCTTAACAACTCATGATATTCAGTTAGGTAAAATTGAATTAACTTGGATACCACCTAAAGGCGATGTGCAGTTTAAGTTGTACGAAACCATAGCAGGTGTAACACAAGAGCTTGCTATTGATTCGAGCAGTGGCTTAGTAACTTTATACCGACATCAAGTTGAGGCTCATGGCTTTTATTTAAAAGCCTGCAAAGCTGAAGTGTGTCATGAAAGCAAATCTAACACTATCACCATAGAGCCAGAAAATACTCTTGTTGGCCAAGTCTGGTTAAATAATGTTGTGCCTAATGGTCAGTTATATGCGTCAAGTGACAATCGCGCCTTTAATTTCGAGTTTTCACATGAACAGGAAGCCAGCTATCAACTAACGTATCAATACCAAAACTTAACTGGCGATACCATTACAGTCAATAAGCCTATTACACTAAACGAGTTACAATTTACTGAAACCATTTCAGATCAAGTCGCCAACGGTTTACTGACTTTTTATATCACCGTTAACAAATTTGACGGAACGAGCGAGCAGCATAAAGTCACAGGCCGTTCAGACAGAAAACTAGCAACACCTGAGTTACTTTCCGTTGTAAGTGATTTAAGCAATCATTATAAGTACACGGCATATTGGGATGCCGTACCACAAGCGGAATATTATAATTTCTTCATTGGCTACAATACGGCTAATGGTTATTTGTGGATGAAACAGTCATACGTTAATTGGGCTGACGGTCAGTATACCTTTGGCGTTCCAGGAGACGCTATTACAGGTGTTATTTCATTCAAAGTTGATGCAGGCATGAGATCGCCTGCAATACAATCTTCACCCATAAGGTATTCAAATATGAGTAACCAAATTGATGTGAATTGGGGAGATAAAAATAAAGGTGGAACACCACCCACTTTAACCATAGATTGGCCAATAATAAATTCCACTATCAGTATTGTGGAGCCTGTTATCTTACAAGCTACACCTTATGATGATGGTAGTGTAGATAGGGTGATTTTTAAACTTTCGGGGCCAGGCATATCGCCAAAAGATATTATTGTAAAAGAAGCCCCTTACGAAGCGGATTTTTCTAGGTACTTTAATGGCTCCCACATTGGAAAGTACTATATCAGAGCTACTGTATATGATAACTACGGTAAGTACACTGAAGTGACTCAGGGGTTTAGTCGCAGTATTGCCAGTTTGCCACCAATCTCTATTAACGCGATAGAAAAGCTCTCTGAAAATCAATACCAAATTACCTGGAGTGGTCAACAGCTCGCAGTATCTAGTCTACTAGTTAAAAGTCCAGAGAAACAATATGGATACTCTCCTAATAACCTAGGAGTCAAACAAAACCTTGATGACCAATTCATTTACAATGCGGCAGATAGCGACACTTGGTATTACTTACGAAACTGTTTTAGTGATAGTTGTAACCCTCGGCAATACAGTGAATTTTTTCAACTTAAAGACACCACTAAGCCGTTACACTTAATAAATATTGAAACTGAATTACTCGGTACCGCGTTAAAAATGAATACAAATAACTAAAGGCTAATGTACTGGAAAAATAGGTACGTTAATTTTATAAAATATTAACTGATTTTGAATTTACGCTATTAGTATTTTTAGGGCGTAAGTAACATTGTATAGGACGAAGAATTACACCATGGAACATATCAAAACCACTAGAAAGCGATGGAGAAATTGTTTGTTATTTACCATCGCAGCCTTATCACCACAAGCCTTCTCTGCAAATTATATTACTTCGTTAATTGTGGAGGGTGATATCGTATATTTCACAACAGAAGATGATAAAACAGAAATTGCAGGTTGTGTGACGTCACCTAATCCACAAAGATGGTCTGTGGAATCAGATGCCACTAAGGGCTTATATGATTTACTGTATGTAGCACAAAAAAGTAATCAGCCTATAGATATTACATCAGCCAATGATTGTTCTTTGGACTCGGTTACTGAACGTGCAAGTACAATTAACGTTAACTACAGCTACTCCGCAACACAAACAGCATCGATTGCCTCCAATTTAAATTTTGTTGCTCGCTCAACGGTAGAGGTAAGTGAAGGAGCGAGTTCACCTTCGGTTGTCTTTACACTAAATAATACAAGTACAGGTGTAGTTATTGCTAGTGAGCAACCTGCGACTGTCGAAAATGGTTATTATCTTCATGATTTTGGTGCATTGGCTGTAGGTAGTTACAGCTTAGCAATTAAAGCGACGAGTGGTGATGACGAAAGTGAAGAAAACATTCCTTTTCATGTCGTTTATGTTGCAGCGGAGGAGAATCCCGTCATTTATACATTCGAAAATAATCTATACGTGAAACTCTTAGGCCGTTTGGGAGGGAAATACTTGAAAATTAGTCTAAATGAAACCACTGGACATTGGGTTGTTACTGAAATATTTCCAACGCCATCTGAATGGGATAATTACACGCTTACAGAAAGTGATTACGATATCGAG
This sequence comes from Colwellia sp. E150_009, assembly GCF_053543955.1. Classification (NCBI taxonomy): domain Bacteria; kingdom Pseudomonadati; phylum Pseudomonadota; class Gammaproteobacteria; order Alteromonadales; family Colwelliaceae; genus Colwellia; species Colwellia sp. E150_009. The sequence goes on along the minus strand of NZ_JBHFOM010000034.1, from coordinate 34,599 downwards.
TTTATTGGTGATGAGTTACACGATTTTAAAATGACAAATAGCAGCACCTCAACAGAAGTCGTTTTTAATCAAACTGAAACAGGCTACAGCCATGAGACACCTAATTTACAGAGAAAAATTATTTTTATCCATACGGATTCATTAGGATCGCCCGTAGCAGAAACAAACGAACAAGGAGAGTTACAATGATAAGTATGTATAGAGTCGATCGTACTCCTTTTTTACTTTTATGTTTAGGAATAATACTAATCATAAGCATGTTTTATAGCATTAAGGTACTTGCAGAAGACGGTACTGATGGAGGGTTTGATACAAGCTTTAAGGTTGATTTGAACCAGGCAATAAGGGAAATTGACAGTGTTGAAAACTTTGAAGGGAGTATAAACCTTCAAAATGGACAATTTTATAAAACGCAAGTAGATATTGAACTACCAGGTAATTCATTGTTACCAGTGACCATTTCTCGCACTTATTCTAGTGCCTCCCGTCAAAGGCGGTTCGAAGCACGTGATTTTGGTGATTGGGTTTTAGATACACCAAAAATCACAGCCAAGGCAAAGATGAGCAATGGCACTATTGCAAATAGTTGGGGAGATGGCACCGAATGTTCCTCCTATGGTAATGAAGCTACTAAGCATTTTACATATCCAGCGGGTGAGTTTTGGCCTGACAACGACGTTAGTGAAACGAATACAACATTAGATTTTTCAAGCTTTTGGCAAGGAGATACTCTATCGATCCCAAATGTGATAGATGCCACTATCTTAGTAAAAGATGGCAACTCAAGGTTTATAAAGCCAGACTGGAAGATTGAATGTTTTAACCGAACGTCAGGTGGCTTTATCGGTGATAACTTATCTGGAGAAGGCTTTACAGTGACCTCACCGAAAGGGGTGGTTTATACCTTTAGTCAGTTACGCATAATACGCTCTCTAAATTATGGCGCAGTTCAGGGTGATTCATTACCAGAAATATTTGAAGGTGGCCCAATTTGGAGTGATTGGTTATCTCATGATGTAATATTAGAAATGCTGGTGACTCGTGTGGAAGACCGATTTGGCAATAATGTTGTCTACTCTTATTCTGCAGATGGTGATTTGGAGAGTATTAAGGGTAGTGATGGAAGACTGATTGAACTAACTTACGTGACAGAACAGCGTCAACGAGCCTTAGCTGCGGGACATATCCAATTATTTAACTCAGGAGACTTATTAGTAGATAATCCTTTAGCTAATGTTGTTTATGATTACTACGCTCCTTACTCTACACGTTTTTCTAAAATAAAAACGGTAACAGCCAATAATCGAATCTGGACTTATGATTATGAAACCGTTGGTGATATTACGTCTGCAATACCGGGTCAACTGCACACTATCCCAAGTGGCGGTCACTATGATCGACTGACAAAAGTGACACAGCCCGATAACAGGTTTTGGAAATATAACTTATCTCTGGACATGTACGCATTGCCTAATGCCAGTGCTGTTGGTCTTTCTGGCAGTGAAGCAAACGATTGTTCATATAAAGAACGTTATAATTCAGATGATATATATGATGCTAGTAGTTTAGCTAGCTACCTTAATGGTGATGCAAGTAGTTGGTCTAACTCTTATTTAAATGATGGTAAAGCGGAATATAGCTATATTATTTCACCTGCTGGAGTAAAAGTTGCGTTTTTGTACGATACAAAGCTGATGGGAAGAGCGGAAGTGCCACAATCATGGAGTTTATATCGTCAATACCCTAACGCGGTTAATCCTAATTATGGAGGAGAAAGGTTGACTGGTTTTGACGCTACATTAGGAAATTTCTCCCAAACCTTGATAGTTGGTCAACCCATCTCTCCTCGATGTAGTTTGGTTAAGGCTATTACTCATAAGATTATTTCGATGCCTAATCAATCCAATTTAATCTGGAAATACAAATATTCACAAAACTGGGGAAAGTTTGCTAACTTATCTTCTCCATTTATGAATGGTTATGGGTACAATATTGCAGATGAAATGAAACTCGCTGGGGATACTCCGTCTAACATTGATGATGTAATGTATAAAAGCACTGCGGTTATAGCACCTGACGGTAGCAAGCAAAAACATTATTACAATCGTAGACATGATGAAGCTCTTGAAGGTAAGGTATTTGCAACTGAGTTTTTTGATATCGACGGGGTAACGAAGTTAAAAGAAGTGCAATATTCTTACATTACCCGTAATAAGCTTGGTGGTTTACCTCTCGGCTTTGGAGAGTGGCCATCTGGAGAGGGGGGAAGCCCGGTTGCTCCAAACTCAAAACCGCAAAAGTATGAAGTTTTTAATAACAGTATAAAAACGTTACTTTATGATGCTAACAAAGTTGCTGACACATATACTCAAACGTTTAGTGATTTTAATACTTATGGTATACCAAAAGTAATTCACGAGAATAATGGCTTTAACAGTAAAGCGCGTTATATCAAAAATTTTTATTACCATGATACTGAAAATTGGTTAATTAGCCTGCCTAGTTATACTCAAGTATCTAGTGACGGTGTTGATTATACTGAAACCTCTAGGACTAAGTATCATAGTGCTACAAGCGGTTATAAATCTTTGCCATACGAAGAAAGTGTTTTTGGGGGATGGGGTCAACGTTATACCGAATACCATGATGATGGCAACGTTAAAAAAATTGAATACAATGAAAAGTTAACCTTTGGAGATACGAGTAAAAATCGCTATCAAATCTTTGAAAGTTATAAAAGAGGAATACCGCAAACAGTTAAGGTACCAAAGCGCTTAGGAGCAGGTGAAATGAAGGCGACTCGTGTTGTTGATGATAACGGTTGGCTCACTTCTATTACCGACTTTAATAACGCTACAACGGGATATGCTTATGATGTCAATGGCCGTCTCGCATCAATAAAGTCACCTGCTGTTGATGAAGATGATATAGCCTGGCTTGATACGGTTTTTACTTGGACATATGACGGTGGTACCGGAGCTAATCAACCCGTTAGAAAAGAAGAGCGCTGTACGCTTAATTCCGCGACTAGCACATGTAGTGGCGCGGTAGCTTTTACGACTACCACAACTTATGATGGTCTTTTAAGACCAGTGTTAGTGAAAACATCTGACGGCACGAATACGGTATATCAAAATGCTACGTATAATGCAGATAATCAATTAACTTTTCAGTCATATCCTTCTAGAGAAGAGGATGAAACTAAAGGCGTTAGTTATAGCTATGATGCTTTACAGCGCTCGAAAACTATAGCAAAAAGTAGCGGTGGAACTGTTACCTATGATTATTTGGCTGGGAATAAAATTGAAGTTACTGACGCAGGAAAGAATATTAATAATGTACAACACTCTACCACCACAACCTATTTAGCCTATGGCTCACCCAGTTATGAGCAAGCAATTAAAATAGTATCTCCAGAAAGTGTGACGACTGATATTGTTATTGATATTTTTGGTAATACAGCTTCAATTAAGCAATCAGGGTTGCATGATGGTTCAGCTATAAGCCAGACTGAATATCGCGCATACGATGCGCAACAACGTTTATGCCAAATTAAGCGTAGTGATGTTGGTACAACAGTTATCAATCGAAACACACTAGGTGAAATTCAATGGCAAGCACAAGGACAAACGGCGTCAAGTAATACAGTATGTAATGCAACTGCAACCACAGCAGACAAAGTGAGTTTTACCTACGATAACCTAGGAAGCCAACGTGCTATTAGTTATGGTGATAATACGCCTACACGTACCTTTACATACGATGGTAATGGCGCTATCACTGATATTGCCGCAACAGGGTATGCTCAGCATTATAATTATAATGCATTAGGTTTGCTTGAAGATGAATCACTGACTATAGATGGAAAAATACTAACGTTAGATTATGCTTATACTCCGCTAGGGCATTTATCATCATTAACTTATCCTGACGGCCTTGCTCCTGTCAATTTTGAAACCAATGCTTTTGGTCAGCCCAGAAAGGCCATTCGAACTTATGAAGATGGAAGCACAGATATTTTTGTAAAAGGTGGTAACAACAAGGCTAATTACTACCCTAATGGCGTGATTGATAGTTTTACTTATGGCAATAATGTTGAGCATAAAACTGAAGTCAATGACCGAGGTATGCCGACTAAAATTTCCGATAAACTTGGTGCTGCAGATAGAGTTAACCTAAATTATACCTATGATAATAACAGTAACATTACATCAATTTATAATACGCAAGATGAAGGTAATTATAGCTTATGTGACTTAACTTATGATGGACTTGACCGCTTAGTATCTACTTCGGGTGGTACTTATAGCGGTAGCAAATGTACAAATGGTGCTTCAGGCATTGGTAGTAGTAACATTACTTATGATGGTTTGGGCAATATTCGCACTTATAAAAATACCAGTCTGTTTAAGCCTAGTGATCTAACCTACGACTATGCTGCCAGCAACCGCTTAAAAGACGTTAAAGTTACCGGCACAACCGAGCTGGTGCGTAATTTCTCTACAACAAGCAGTTACGATGCCCGTGGTAATGTTAAAAGTAACGGTAACAGCGAAGGCATCAATACCTTCAACTATAACCTTGCCAATCAAATGACCAATGCGGGTGGCAACAGCTATGTTTATGACGGTTATAACCGCCGGGTGAAAACTAAAGACAGCAAAGGGACTAGCTATAGTATGTATAGCCAGTCAGGAAAGCTGTTATACCGTGAAACACCACGAGGCGGAATAAACTATATTTTCTTAGGTAGTAAGCTTGTTGCCAAAGAAGGGACAGGGGTTGTTCCATCAGGCGATAGTATCATGAACTACAAACCTTTTGGTGATAGTATAGAAGAGTCAAAAGATGATATTGGATACACTGGGCATAAGTTTGATACTGATTTAGGATTAAGCTATATGCAGGCACGATACTATGATCCAGTTATCGGGCGTTTTTATTCGAATGATCCTGCGGGCTTCTCAAACGTTCACAACTTTAACCGTTATGCTTATGCAAATAATAATCCTTATAAATATGTAGACCCTGATGGCAGAAATGCTGTCACTAAATTTATTAAGCAGACTTATCATCATAATGGAAATGTTATTGAAGCAGCATTTGATGTAGCAGGTGATGTTGTTACAGTATTTGCTCCAAGCTCAACTCCTATGGATCGAATCGAATCGGCAATATCTTTAGTTTCACCTGTTGATTTGAGTGATATCAAAGCAGCGAAAAACGGCTTAGCTGCATTAGGTAGAAAATTTGGTGGTCGTAAAGGAAATATTGATACAAGGGCACAAAACCAAGCTATAGGTGATAATATAACTGCTAAAGGAGGAAATACTACGGCAGGATTTGGCGGTAAAGAATCGCATTTCCCTAGTAGTGGACCTGGTAATAAAGGAGGTCGCTTTTCTGATGGTAGTGCTGTCGATGCAAATAACAATGGATTCCAAGTTCAAACTGTTGATACAAAAGCAAATGGTACGATGACTAATCGAGAGTCAACAGCAGCAAAAGTTATTGCAGAACGTTCAAACCAACCTGTAGTTTGTATTTCAAAAACGTCATGTTAAAAGTATAGAGAGATTAAAGTAATGAGTGGTTCAACAATTAATTTATATTTATCAAAAGATGATTTAAGTGATCTTTGTAGTGCTTTAGGAAAGGTTGGCCCACATAACTTTACTGAAGTAACTAGTAAGTTGAATGAGCAGAATTGTCAGTTTACCCAGCCACTAGGTCTTTCGGGATTTTTAGTTACTTACGATAAGCCAAACCAACTTTCTCGTTTTTTACTATCTGAGGAGTCTCTATCGTTAAATTCTAGAGAGATTAAAATGAAAGATGGCTCTGGTGTAAAAACTATAATAGATCAAAATTACAATCCTGACACGATTGAAATTTTACTTGGCGGAGAAGCCGCCCCAAAAGTTATAGTTGCCACTACGTTAAGAACTACTGGCGAAACTAAAGTAGCAAAAGAATTATTTAAACTTTATAAGAAGACTATAACTAAACTTTCAAAGAAAGTCGGTACTGGAAATTATGTACTTCCAGATGCACTTGAAAAAATGAGATCAGGATGGAGACTTGCTTCTGCATTAGACACTCATCCATCATTAGATTTGAAAGAGTAAAGTTAGGTAATCAATTTAAATCAAAAGCCCCTTGCGGGGCTTTATTTTTGGCTGCTTTTGAAGCCAAAGGGATTGAAATAAACCATCGAAATTTGACCGAGTATGGGGCTTTATTGTGAATAATTTTTGTCAAAGCCTTTTCAAGGCATAATCTTATTTTTGTCGTAACTCTTAAAATGTTTATATTTTGAAATATCTAGTATTTACATTAATTAACTGAGGATAATAATTTGATTAAAAAATTTTTACAGCAATTCACTACTCCAAGCCAAACAACTGAAGTCGAAGCTTATCATCATGTCTGGAAAAAAGAGCTTGAAGAGCAAAAAACAAGGTATGTTTATTATGGAACTGAAGAGTCTGAGGCTATAAAGCTTCTTCGGGACAACGAACAGTCTAATCCCGCACCTTTTTCAAATCGAACATTAATTGAATATCACAATTTTGATGCTAGAGGCTACGAAAGCCCTGTAGATTTTAAAAAGTATAAAGGTGGCAACTACACCACGTACCAAGCTGATGTGCCTGTTTTACAGATAATCGGAGCAGGAACAACAAATAACCTAAACAATTATCACCCCGGATTGAGCTACCAAGACATTCTGTTTAAATGTCTGCATGGTGGTGGTCTTAATATAGATTCCCTCAAATTTTTATCGAGTAATTTATGCAAGAGTAATCAAGTACCCCATAAACGAATTAATAATGATAGAAAAACACGATCAGAGGGCGAGTTGACTCTGAATAGGTTTGGTGACTACTTTATTTCATCTCATGGTCATCAAAGAACGATAATGGCAATGTATTGGATCTGGCAGCAAGAGGGAGCCAATGGAATGCTCAAAAATGTCAAAGTTACAGAGTGGTTTCCTAATTACGAAAAGTGTTAAGTAATGTAGCGATCCTAAGTCCCCCCTGCGGGGCTTTTGTTGTTTGGCATCAAAGGGCTTTATTTTTGGCTGCTTTTGAAGCCAAAGGGACTGAAATTAGCCACTCTCCTACGGATGTTATAGTCGCAGGAGAATGACTTTTGTTGCTTTTCACCTATTGCTAAATCAGAATCTTTGATTTTATTGTAAGCGTCAGATAAACCACACCTAACATTAACGACTGCTAACCATTATGCTTTCTCCCTATTCAAAATAGGAGAAAGTAAAATGAACATCAATACCCAAAAGAAATGGTTAGCTACTACATCGGATGCCGCTTTGATAATTAGAGACAAAAAATTATTTTTAAACAAACTAAAATCAGCTTTACGAGAAACACTTCCTAACTGGCAATTTCTGGAAAGAAACGTTTATTACTACGACCCTTATGATGATGCTTTGGAAGATAAAGACAAAGAGTTCTGGAAACATTTTGCTTATGCGTACCAAAAAGAGCACAGATGTGTATTAAGACCAAAATACCGATTAAATAAGCCATTACATCCAATTTATGTTGAGTTGGGATCTCTAGAAGATATTTCTGAAATGGTTATTACATAATCAGATTTTCTTTTTTTGCGTTTGGTTTTACCGTCTAGTGAAAATAGTCGTTTGGTGCCAAATTGAGTTGGTTGATCATCTCAGGGCTAAAACCGTTTCGAAGTAACTCGAAATCATCAAAGTCAATGATAGCCCTGCGGCCTTTGCCGAGGACTTGATAAAGGCTACCTGTAGCGGTTGTAATTAGTGAGGAATTAAAATTCATTATCTGTGAAGTGCTAACATAATCGCCAGTAGCGAATCGGCAAGTCATGTCATCAATAACGGTGCCATATAAAACCTCACCGATCAGTTGCTCGTTATCTAAAACAGAGACAATAATCCAATCTTTTACAACCGTATTCATGGCATCATCCCCAACCAAACAATAAGCATTTATATTAAAAGTTAGCGCGGAATATTGCCAAGATTTTTAAGAAATATAATGGGTAAAATTCAATACAAATTGGTCTTTCACTATAGCATCTGCTAAATTCAGCATTGCACATTGCAAACATAAGCAACTTATTAATATTACGTAAATTAATTGATTTTATTAACGTGAAATTAAAGCTGTTTCATTGTGGTGCCACTCTTGTTTCAGTCAAAAAGTTTGAGGTATGTCAGTCTTAAATATTTAAGTGCCAAATGGATGCGAATTTACAGCTGACTTTCTTATCTTTGCTTACCTTCTTGCTGGCAACTTCTCAGAGGAAGGCTGGCACATTCAAAAAAGCATAGAGGCAAAAAAATTTTGGTTTGGTGGTGGTTATGACAGGCATTTACATCAGTATTTTCCAGTGGTTTTGACTTAATATTACTTCGGCCAATATGATAACTTTACCCGAACAGCGAAATTTACAGCCTTAATAATATGAAACATTGAGCACGCTCAACTCAGCGAAAGTGGTGCACTACACATCAGAGCATTCATCTGTACCAAAAAGTTGATATTTAAATACAACAAACTCAGTTAGATAGTGACACTTAACTTTAAGTTGCAAGTGGTTGTTTAATCCAAGAGTTAATTGCTCGAAAAGTTCGAGTGGGAATATTCTATTTCGGAGTGAAATTGCCGTGGGGTATGCGGTATACTGAGAATACTTTTAATATGTGCTAATTTACAATTGTGAGTAATAACATTTCAAGTCAATCGTCAAAAGTCATCATGAAAGCTTTTATTTCTGCCTCTTGTTATCATCAGCAAATTGAGAATGGCTTTTATTCTAACTCTCCCCAACAACAGCGCCAACTTTTATTGCTGAGCGCACTTCGTGCCTTATCTTCAATTGCTGGTGGCGACAGAAAATTTATGCAGCATTGGATGGTGACGCATAACAATTCCCTGAAGGGAGAGCCACTTCAATTAATAGCAACACCTGACGGTTTAGGGAAAGTTGAAAAATACTTAGTAGCGATGAAAAATAAAACATAGCATTTACTGCGCTTTATCTAATGTTTGGTCATATTAATAATACTTTTTCATTAAGTCATGTCATTTGGTGCTTCAATGTCACCGAACTTAATATATTGAGTCTCATGCCCATTTATTATCCGGTTAACATAATTTATACGCAGAACATATGTTATAAGTACATACTAACCCATAAACACTTATGAGATGGTCTTTTTATGACGGCTTTATCTTGACAATAAAAATTAGTCTGATACTTTTGTTAGTGGTGCGTATCTATTTTATAAGGTTGTTAACAGGCTTGTTTCTACTGTCTCAATAACAGAAATTGAAATGCATGTAAGGTAGAAAACTCAAGACTCAGAAAATCATCCATTAATCTTCATGATATGAAAATAAGGTCTACACTTTTTAGCCTATTAAATACAAGTAGTGATGTTCATGCACAGAGAATAGCGATAGCTTTTTATTGTTGTTAAGAGAGTGAGAAGGAAATGGACAACCATCGATAATATAGATTATTCACAGCTTGAAAAACTCCTCCAACAACACAGTAATTTGTTAATTGTCGACATAGAAACAACATGCACAGAAGATGGCTCTATTGCGAGTAATGAATTAGAGATTATTGAAATAGGTGCGTTATTGGTTTGCACAAAGCAGTTACAGGTTGTTGATGAATTTCAGTTCTTAATAAAATCTGTACAACATCCTAAATCAACCGTTTTTTGCAGAGAATTGAGCAAGTTGATGTTGATGCAGCCCATGAGTTTACAATTGTTTTTAACTCATTTTTGGATTGGCTTAATCAATATGATGATTATCTGTTTTGTTCGTGAGGCGCATATGACAGTGTGCAGTTGGCATTAGATTGTACGTTTCACCATGTTGCGCCATTGAACATTCCTTTAAAGTTGGATTTGAAAAAGGCCTTTTCTAAAACGCAAAAGGTAAAGCCTCGACTGGAATGAGGCGTGCGATGAATTTGGCTGGGTTAGTCATTGAAGGAAAAGCACACCGGGCTTTAGATGATGCAAAGAATATTATTTCCGGTGCCAATGCATTGCCTGATTGGGATGAACTACGGTTAGCAAAATACCTTGCGTGGTTAGATGCAGTGGCACTCAAGTGTAGTGAGGTATCCAAGCCTTTGTATGATTTTTATATAGATATTCGAGTACAGCATGAAACGAAATAAGAAAACATATAAAGAAAAAGGGCATATGTACAATGAGCTAACACACATGTTTGATAGAGAGCGGCAGGTTTTAGAGCAATCACTTAACGCGTTATTTGAGGCATGTGACCTAGATAAGGCAAAGAGGATACGATGAAGCTGGCTATTTTCTCTGATTTACACAATGAGTTTACGCCTTGGGTTCCACCTGAATCAGTTAAGCAAGCCGACGTTGTAATACTTGCAGGTGATATTGACGTGGGCGATAAAGGCGTTTTGTGGGCGACTAAAACCTTTCATCAACCTGTCATTTATGTGCCTGGTAATCATGAATATTATAAAGGTGTTTACCAAGCCGTCCTTAAAAAAATGAAAGCTGCTGCTGACAATACAAATGTTCATTTATTAAATAACAGGGAAGTTACTATTGATGGGACTAAATTTATCGGCTCAACCCTTTGGACTGATTTTGATTTGTGTCACACCAAAGCAACAAGCGCTTTATTTGCAAAAGATAAAATGCATGATTATCGTGTTATTCGGTTTAATCAAGGTGGTCGGTATAGAAAACTAACGGTTGGAGATACTGTTAGGTTACATAGCGAGGCTATTTTATTTTTAAAGCAACAATTAGCTTCAGCAAAAACACATAATCAAGATGTTGTGGTTGTCAGCCATCACGCACCATCAGCACAATCAATTATGCCTGATTATAAATTAGATAAATTGTCACCAGCTTATTGTTCAAACTTAGATGATATTTTACATGAATTTGAGCCACAACTTTGGATACATGGGCATACTCATTATAACGTTGATTATCATGTAGGGAAATCGCGTGTTATATCAAATCAGCGAGGTTATGTGCCTGAAGAGCGCATTAAAAACTTTAATGAAAGCTATATCGTTGAAATTTAACTCAAGGTTTATTTTAACTTTGTGTCATTTGATAAGGAAATATAAGCATGTCGCAACTTGAGCCCTATCTTTCAAGGGAACAGCAACCTAGTGTTTCCAATAAGATGTACTTCATCGCTTTGTCATATGAATCGTTTTTTGAACTTCGAACTCTTTCGATAAACAAGGCATTAGAGAATTATGTACCAAACCTAAGTACAGATAGATAGAAACATGAATTTTGGTTGCCATTATATTATTTGGGAAGATCATTATTAATATAAGGAAAGTGAATAGATGAACACAAAATCATTTTTTAAGAAGATTGAAAATAAATTCATAATTACGCCTGCTGATTTGGGTAACCTCCCGCATAGTACAACATTAGAAGTTGATGACGAAACAGGTGAGAGTATTTTACTTATGCCGAAAAAAGTATATGGCGATTACGCTGAGGTTGATGATGTGATGTCATTTAATAAACCGTCTAAATATAGAATAGTAATGGTCAACTTAAGTTGTAAATTTACGAAAAAAACTACTTTTCTAAGAGAATACACTTCTATTTGTAAACAAGTAATTTCACCTAAACACCCTTTAAATCGTTTGATTTTAGAATGTGACGGTGAGTATTACTTATTAAAACCTAAAAAGTTTAAGGAATTAGAAAAATAAATACTCGAAGCGTAGAGCTAGCATAGATCAAATCGTTGATGTAATGTACAATTCTCCCTTACCATTATAGGTAAATAGGTAACCTACTGTTTTAGTTGGTATTTCATGAAATGTGAGATTTCATGGTGATGGTGCCATGAATTATGAAATTTTCTGGGCAAAATAAAGTCTCATAATTCATGCCACAGGCAATAAAAATAGAGGAGTGTGGTTTCACGAATTATGAGATCCCACAAGTACAAAAAGTAGACGTATTAAGAGAAGTTGATTTTCATTAATATGAATAATATGCTCGGTCATCAAAACCGAGCATTTCTACTTTAAAACCGCACGTAATTAATGCGTGTTAATTTATAACTCATAGTGAATTTCAATACCCATGACAAGTTTCAATTGTAAAACGTTTCAAGGACTTATCTTGCAGTTGCAAGATTACTGGTCACGACAAGGTTGTGTTATCGTTCAACCGTTAGACTTAGAAGTTGGCGCCGGAACATTCCACCCAATGACATTTTTACGTTCAATAGGACCAGAGCCTATTAGCAGTGCCTATGTGCAACCTTGTAGACGACCAACAGATGGTCGTTATGGTGAAAACCCGAACCGTTTACAACATTATTATCAATTTCAAGTAATGCTAAAACCTTCACCCAAAAACATACAAGACTTATATCTTGATTCATTAAAAGAGTTAGGTATTGATCCGCTCGTGCATGATATTCGCTTTGTTGAAGACAATTGGGAATCACCCACGCTAGGCGCATGGGGCTTAGGTTGGGAAATTTGGCTTAATGGTATGGAAATAACACAATTCACCTATTTTCAACAAGTAGGTGGTTTAGAATGCACGCCAGTTACAGGCGAAATTACCTATGGTTTAGAACGTTTAGCTATGTACATTCAAAATGTTGATAGTATCTATGATTTGGTTTGGACTGACGGTCCTATGGGTACCGTATACTATGGTGATGTATTCCACCAAAATGAAGTTGAACAATCTACATACAATTTTGAATTTGCTGATGTAGATGCTTTGTTCTCACAATTTGACCAATGTGAAAAAGATAGCCAAAAATTGATAGAAGCTAATTTACCATTACCGGCATACGAGCAGGTAATGAAAGCGTCACATGCTTTTAATTTACTTGATGCACGTCATGCAATATCAGTAACAGAACGCCAACGTTATATTTTGCGTGTTAGAACTTTATCTAAAGCCTGTGCAGAAGCTTATTACGCCAAACGTGAAGAGTTAGGTTTTCCATTGTGTAAGAATGATATTCCTAAAGATAACAAAGCAAAAGAATCCGCAATAAAAGGAGAAAAATAATGACGACTGAAACTCTCCTTATTGAACTTGGAACAGAAGAACTACCACCGAAGTCATTAAAAATATTAGCAACAGCATTTTTTGATAATATTAAAAACCAGCTAGACAGTGGTGATTTAAGCTATTCTGACATTAAATGGTTTGCTACGCCTCGTCGTTTAGCTGTACAAGTATTGGATTTAGTAGCTAAACAACAAGATAAAATAGTTGAAAAGCGCGGCCCAGCAGTTAACGTAGCTTTTGATGAGCAAGGTCAAGCGAGTAAAGCAGCAGAAGGTTGGGCACGCTCTAATGGTATTACAGTAGAACAAGCTGAGCGTTTAATTACACCAAAAGGTGAGTGGTTACTATATAAAGCAACAGTTGCTGGTAAAGCCATAAGTGAACTAATACCTGATATGGTTGCAAACGCTTTACATAAATTACCCATTGCAAAACCTATGCGTTGGGGAGCAGAACGTACCCAATTTATTCGTCCAGTTCATACCTTAACAATGATGTTTGGTGATAAAATTATTAAAGGTGCAGCACTTGGCGTTAACTCAAGTAATCAAGTGCAAGGGCATAGATTTCATCACCAAGGTTTAATTACTTTAAATCATGCTAATGACTATCAAGCTGAATTATTAAAAGCCTTTGTGGTCGTTGATTATCAAGCTCGCCAAGATAAAATTGTTTCGCAAATCAAGCAGGTTGCAACAGATATTTCAGCGGTAGCTTTAATTGATGAAGACTTATTAGAAGAAGTAACCTCATTAGTTGAATGGCCAGTAACGTTAGTGGGTACCTTTGATAGTGATTTTCTTAAAGTACCCGCAGAGCCGTTAATTTATTCAATGAAAGATCATCAAAAATACTTTCCAGTAACAACAAATGATGGTGAATTAGTAAACAAGTTTATTTTTGTTAGTAATATTGAGTCTAAAGATCCTCAGCAAGTTATTTTTGGTAATGAAAAAGTTATTCGCCCACGGTTAGCCGATGCAGAGTTTTTCTTTAAAACAGATCAAAAGCAAACACTGGAATCAAGATTATCAACGTTAGAATCAGTATTATTTCAAAAACAACTTGGTACATTAAAAGCAAAATCAGAGCGAATTGCGGAACTAAGTAAAGTGATTGCTCAACAGTTAGGCGAGAACAGTGAAGATGCTTACCGTGCAGGTTTGTTAAGTAAAACAGATTTGATGTCTGACATGGTGTTAGAGTTCCCACAAGTGCAAGGCACCATGGGCAAATACTATGCTATCAATGATGGTGAAGCTTCAACTATAGCCCAAGCATTAGAAGATCAATATCGTCCTAGGTTTGCTGGTGATAGTTTACCAGAGGCTAATATTGGTTGTGCAGTTGCGATAAGTGATAAAATTGATACGCTTGTTGGTATCTTTGGTATTAATCAGCCACCTAAGGGCGATAAAGACCCATTTGCACTACGAAGAGCAGCAATTGGTGTAATACGTATTATTATTGAAAAACAGCTTGATTTAGACCTTGCTACGCTTATTAGCGAAAGTATTGCTTTATTTGGGGATAAGTTAAGTAATGCTAATACAGCAGAGAACGTACTTGATTTTGTAATGGGTCGCTTCCGTGCATTTTATCAAGAGCAAGGTATTGCTGTAGATGTTATTCAAGCGGTACTTGCTAAAAAGCCAAGTGCACCACTAGATTTTGACAAACGCATTAAAGCGGTAAGTTATTTCGGTCAATTACCAGAAGCAGAAACCTTAGCGGCTGCCAATAAACGTGTCGGTAACATTCTTGCCAAGTTTGAAGGACAACTTTTTGATGAGTTTAAAATTGAGTTAGCGTCTGAAGAGCCAGAGAAAGACCTAGCAACTATATTCAAAGCGGTAAATTTAAAAGTAGTTCCATTAATGGCGGATAAAAACTATCAAGCCGCTTTATCTGAACTTGCACAATTAAAAACACCCATCGATACATTCTTTGATAACGTTATGGTGATGAGTGATGACGAAGCGGTAAAAATAAACCGCTTAACATTACTGAATGAAATACGAAATAGCTTCTTTGCTATTGCGGATATTTCTCAACTATAAAAATAGTTGTATCGTAAAATGAAAGACAAAGGGTATAGCAATATGCCCTTTTTGTTATCCAAAAATCAAATAGAATAAATATCTTTAAAAAATCTATTGTCTCGTGGTAAATAATAATTGTCATAATTGAACGAAAATGCAACAGATGTGGCTTTACCTTTGATCTCATGACGAGGTACAAAACCATAAACACGCGAGTCTGCACTGTTACGGCGATTATCGCCAAGAACAAGGTAGTGATTGTCAGGTACTGTTATCGGTCCAAAATTACTAAGCTCATTACTACTATTTTTATCGATACGAATGGTATGGCTGATGGTATCAACTTGCTCGGTAGCAAATAACTGCTGAGCATTTTGCTTGCTGGTTTGCTCGGTAACTTGATAATTCAGTGGCTTACCATTGATATAAAGCTTTTCATTCTTCATTGCAATCACATCACCGGGCAATCCTATCATACGCTTAATCAGGCGATTGTCGGCAGCCTCTGATTCAAACACGACTATTTCACCACGTTGTGGTTCACTTATTGTAAGCAAAGAATATTGGCTGAAAGGTAATTTTAAATCATAAGCCATTTTATTAACAATGACTCTGTCACCGATTTTAATGGTAGGTAGCATTGAGCCAGTAGGTACTGTGTACCAATCGGCAACGGCACTTCGAAAAACGGACATTAATAAAATAAAAAGTATAAATGATTTGTTATTTTGCCAAAATTTTGTGAAAAAACGCATAAATAGATTATCCAAATAGTAAAAAGACCTAGGTATAGAGTTTTTTACTAGCCTAAAGTTCCAGTAATACATACTTACTTACAACTAATTACGGTGCTGGTTTTGTGATAAGATTAAGATAACCCTGATAGCTTTGAGCTAGATCAATTACTACCGAGAATATAAGAGTAGAGTAAAGATGAAAAGAGCATAAATATTAAGATATTAACGGCATACAGGAGAATACTATGATTATAGAAAAACATGACCTTCATCACGAATTCCCAGAATTTGAAGCTGAAATTCATCACCTGAAAATGAATGATAATCATTTTGCTCGTATTTTTAATGATTACCATGAAGTTAACCAGGAAATTGTACGAATAGAACAAGGAGTAGAGAACACCAGCGATGAATATTTAGAGCAGAAAAAAAAGGAACGGCTTCAATTTAAAGATGAACTATTTGTAATGTTGAAAAAGGCAGAATTACCAGCTTAAATATTTAGAGAAGTAGATAAACTTGGAGGAGGGCTATCTATGTTAGCTCTTCTTAATAACATATAAATAGGGTTTTTGATCTATTTTTTTAGCAACAAGTTCATGCTCCATAAATTGACAAAAGCTGGGGATATCACGTGTTGTTGATGGATCGTCACACGTTATTAATAGGGTTTCTCCGCTTAATATTTTTCGTATTTTTAGTCGAACCATCATGACTGGTTCAGGGCAACGTAGTCCTATAGCATCGAGAGAATGATCTGTTTGTTGAAAAATGTCGTTAAGCATAAAAATAAGTTCGTTAGATGAAATTGCTATTGTCATCGTATTTTACATCATTTTTATTTATACTCTAGAGTAATGAATGTGTTTTGCGAATAGAGAAGTTAATGTTAACTAGTTTAGTGTTGAAACGAGTATTAGCGCTAATAATAGTGATTTATAGCTCAATTTCGCCTGCGAGTGAGCCGATAAAACTAAGTGTAAATAAAGCTCAACAACAAAGTTTTATAAAAGCTGAGAAACTAATGCACAAAAGTAACTCGGTCCAATTTCAAACACTCTATAATCAACTTCATTATTACCCTTTACAACCTTATTTAGATCAGCGAAGACTGATGTATAAAATGCAACTTTCTGATGCAACAGAAATAAACACTTTTTTAGCTAAATACCAAGGTACGCCACTTGATTGGCCATTGCGAAAAAAATGGTTGAATTTTCTTGCAAGCAGGAAACAAGGCATATTGTTTTTGCAAGCATTTAAGCCTACTGCAAATGTTAAATTGACGTGCCATCAACTCAACTTCAAATTACAGTCAGGAGTACCTGAAAGTGATATTTTACCGCAGGTTACAAAACTGTGGGTTGTAGGTAAATCTCAAGATAAAGCTTGTGATCCCCTTTTTGAAAGGTGGAAAAAAGCTGGATATCAAACAAATGAACGTATTTGGCAGCGTTTAGGTTTGGCTGCAAATGGTGGAAAACACACACTCATTCCATATTTAACTAAATTATTACCAACAGAACAGCAATATTTAGGAACGTTATGGCATAAAGTTAGACGTGATCCTTCAATTGTCAGTAAATTAAAAAATTTCCCAAATAAGTCTGCAAGAGAAACAGAAATATTAACCTATGGCTTAAATAGGCTCATTTGGCGCTACCCTGATAGCGCATTACGTAGTTTTAAAAAAGCACAACTTAAGTTTAATTTTACTCAACAACAACATCAACAAATAACTGAAAAATTTGCCTTAGCTTTATCTGCAAAAAATCATCATGCTGCTCAACAGTGGTTAGATAAGTTAGATTATAATTTGCTTAGTAAAAATATATTGCAATGGCGCTTATCTCAAGCATTAAAACAGCAGGATTGGGAGCGTTTGATTAGTGAAATCAAACAATTGCCGAATGAGCATAAAGACGATTTAAAATGGAAGTATTGGTATGCAAGAGCTTTAATTGCAACCAACATGGATGAATCTGGTGAGCTCTTATTGCAGCAATTGGCTAATGAGCGTCATTATTATGGTTTTCTCGCTGCAGGTTATTTAAAAATCCCTGTAAATTTACAAAATAGGCCCTTAGATTTTACATTGGAAGAAAAGCGTAATCTTATTAACTATCCTGCTGCAAAAAGAGCATTTGAATTTTATTCTTTAGGGCGATTTCGTCAAGCTCGGTCAGAATGGAATTATTTAATTGCTCAATTGAATGATCGTGAAAAATTAGTTGCAGCCAAAGTCGCTAATGAAAATCAATGGTTTGATCGCACTATTTTTACCTTGGCAAATGTTGGCTATCTAGATGATGTAGGGCTACGTTTTCCTAAAGCCTACAATGAAGAAATACATTATTACTCTTTGGCACAAAAAATAGCACCTTCTTGGGCTTTTGCTATAGCGCGCAGAGAAAGTTCTTTTATGCATGATGCTAATTCACCCGTAGGCGCGAAAGGATTAATGCAGATAATGCCTAATACAGCTAAACACTTGCAAAAAGGTAAAATAAATACACGGTATTTATTAAATGCAAAAAACAATATTAAATTAGGCACTAAATATTTGAAAATATTACTTGGCAAAACAAAAGGTAATGCAGTACTTGCAACAGCAGCATACAATGCAGGGCCATATAGGGTTGGTACATGGGTTGATAGTGTTCAAGCAGTGCCTGCTGATATTTGGATTGAAACAATTCCTTATAAAGAAACTAGGAATTATGTTAAAAGTGTTCTTGCCTACCAAGAAATTTATGAGAATAAACCAGGGCAGGTTAGTCAGATTTTTGAAAATGTCATTAATATGAGTATTGGCGGTTAGTATCAGTATTTTCTATAAAAGAAAACAAAGTGTAAAAAATGCTGCACAACTTAATATAAGCGTCATAATGCTATTATGGCTTGCCAATAAAAGGGTGTGTTATGATATCGAAAATTTTTCGGAGGGTTTATGAATACATTATCTAACAAGTTGAAAGAAGAATATTCAGCACATATTGATTGTTTACAACAGCGAATAAGGCAAGCTTTGTCTTATGAAAAAATTGAAGGTGTTGTTATTCATTCAGGTCAAGAAATAAAAGCATTTCTTGATGATAATGCATACCCTTTTAGAGTTAATCCTCATTTTAAACATTGGTTACCCTTAATTGATGTGCCCAACTGTTGGCTGATAGTGAATGGTGAAGACAAACCAACTCTTATATATTATCAACCTGTTGACTTTTGGCATAAGGTAATCCCTTTGACCGATGATTATTGGCATGAATTCTTTCATATAAAAGTACTGACTCAAGCAAGTGGGGTTGATAAGTTACTTCCCTATGATAAAAAAGATTTTGCTTATATTGGTAGTCATATTGAAGTAGCAAAAGCGTTAGGTTTTGAAGATATCAACCCTGAACGGCTGCTTAATTATATCCATTATCATCGTGCCTATAAAACGGCTTATGAGCAAATTTGTTTACGTCAATCAAATGCTTTGGCTGTTAAAGCCCATACCGCCGCTAAAGCTGCTTTTTTAAGTGGAGGTACTGAATATACAATCCAAAATGCTTACTTGAGTGCAATAGGCTATACCTCTGATGAAACACCTTATGGAAATATTGTTGCATTAAATAAGAATTGTTCAGTGTTACATTACATGGCCTTAGATAAAACTCCACCGCAAATGCACAAGTCTTTTTTAATTGATGCGGGGGCAAATTTTAATGGTTATGCAGCTGATATCACACGTACTTATGCTTTCAAACAAGATAAATTTGCAGACTTAATATCACGTATGAATACATTAATGTTAAATGCTGTTAATGGTTTGAAACCAGGCGTGAGTTATGTTGATTTGCATATAGTAACGTACGAAGAAATAGCGCAAGTATTAGCTGAATTTAATTTTATTACTGTGAGTGCTGAAACGGCAGTAGAGTCAGGTATTGTTAGTACTTTCTTTCCTCATGGACTAGGACATCATTTAGGTCTGCAGGTGCATGATATGGGGGGATTTATGGCGGATGAACGAGGTACCCATATAAATGCACCAGATAATCACCCATTTTTACGTACTTCAAGAACCGTTGAAGCTGGTCAGGTGTTTACGATTGAACCTGGCTTATATTTTATTGATTCTTTATTGAGAACATTAAAAGAATCAGCTTATAGTGACCAAATTAATTGGCCTAAAGTAGATGAAATGCGTGATTATGGTGGCATTCGTATTGAAGATAATATCATCGTTCATCAATCTCATAATGAAAATATGACTCGTGACCTAGGGTTAGATTAACTGTAATGATTACACCTTATCAGATAGCTGTTAATAAAGTTGAACATGAAACTATTGTCAACCGAAGTCGCTTTATTTGTTACTTAGAGCCTTGTGAGAGTATTGAAGAAGCTAAAGAACAAGTAAAGCAATGTCAGCTTTTACACCCGCAAGCAAGCCATTATTGTTATGCTTTTTTAACAAAGGCTGCTGATAATAGTTTAGGTTATGGTTATTCTGATGATGGTGAACCTAGTGGTACAGCGGGTAAGCCTATGTTAGCCGTTTTACAAGGCGGAGAAATTGGGCAGGTTTGTGCTGTTGTTGTACGGTATTTTGGAGGGATCAAGTTAGGTACAGGTGGTTTACAGCGAGCTTATGGTGACAGTGTTCGCCAAGCTTTAGTTTTTCTGCAATCGAAAACTAAAATAGCGATGGCGACAAAAACTTTAGCATGTCAATATAACCAAGTTGATGATGTATTACACATAATTAGCCAAGTAGATGGGCAGGTTATTGAGCAAGAATATTTACAGCAAGTGCAATTTAAGCTTTCTTTACCTGAAGCAAAGTTGATTTGGATAGAGTATAAGCTGCAAACATTATCAGCAGGAGAGCTATCGTTAACCCCGTCGGATAATTTGTAACTTGGTTTGTAGCTGAAATAAAATAACAATGAAAATAAAACGTGCAATATAAAAACATTATTCGAATTTTAGGTTTATTAGTGGCATTACTCAGTGTCACTATGTTACCGCCTGCTTTAGTTTCTCTTATTTACCGTGATGGCGGTGGGGTACCATTTTTAATGGGGTTTTTATGGTGTCTATTCACAGGTTTTTTAGCTTGGTACCCGAATAGAAATCAAAAAACAGATTTAAGAGCCCGAGAAGGCTTTTTGATTGTTGTGCTATTTTGGTTAGTATTAGCCAGTTTTTCTGCTATTCCTCTTATTCTTCTTGAGCAACCTTCGTTATCTATAACAGATGCTTTTTTTGAATCATTCTCTGGATTAACAACCACTGGCGCTACTATTTTAACACATATTGAAGGTTTGCCTCATGCAGTATTGTGGTATCGTCAACAATTACAGTGGTTAGGGGGTATGGGGATTATTGTCTTAGCTGTTGCTGTTTTGCCCATGTTGGGTATTGGTGGTATGCAGTTATATCGTGCAGAAATCCCTGGGCCTGTTAAAGATTCAAAAATGACACCGAGAATAGCCGATACGGCTAAGCATTTATGGTACATTTATTTATCATTAACTATTGCCTGTGCTACAGCTTATTGGCTAGCGGGAATGTCAGGCTTTGATGCTATTTGTCATTCTTTTTCCACAATAGCTATTGGTGGCTTTTCTACCCACGATGCCAGTATGGGGTATTTTAATAGCCCAGCTATTAACTTTATTTGTGTATTTTTCTTGATTATTTCGGGTGTTAATTTTGCATTGCATTATGCTGTGGTACAAAGTAAATCCCTCAAAAATTATTTTTATGATCCTGAATTTAAAGTTTTTATCGCAATTCAGCTCATGCTAACACTGATTTGCTTTACGGTATTGATGACTTCAGGTACCTATCAAGATTCTGATAAAGCCTTTGATCAGGCATTATTTCAATCTGTATCGATAAGCACCACTGCTGGCTTTACAACTACCTCATTTGCTGATTGGCCTACGTTGTTACCTATATTATTGATTTTTTCTAGTTTTATTGGTGGGTGTGCGGCAAGTACTGCGGGTGGAATGAAAGTTGTTCGTGTGCTGTTGCTTTACTTGCAAGGTATCCGTGAGTTAAATAAATTAGTTCATCCTAAAGCTATATTTAGTATAAAAATTGGAAAAAAAGTGCTACCAGATCGTGTTGTTGAAGCTGTTTGGGGGTTCTTCTCTGCCTATGCCGCGGTGTTTGTTATTTGCATGTTATTGCTTTTAGCTACAGGTATAGATGATATTACTGCTTTTACTGCGGTAGCCGCCTCAATTAATAACCTTGGGCCAGGCTTAGGTGAAGTTGCTGCTAATTTCTCAAATATTGGTGATGATAGTAAGTGGGTGTTAATTATGGCAATGTTATTTGGTCGATTAGAAATATTTACCTTGTTAGTGTTGTTTACTCCTGGATTCTGGCGTACCTGATTAAATTTTAATGATTTATATCAGGTTTATCGTATTTAAAAAAAACTAAAAATAAATAGCACTGACTTGAAATAATTTTTCAACATCGTTGATATAACGCTTATTAACTAAGAATAAAATAACATGGTCTTCTTCAACGATTAAGGTATTAGAGTGAGCGATTAATACTTCTGTGCCACGAACTACCGCTCCAATTGTTGTGCCTGGTGGTAGCTTAATATCTTTGATGGCTCGACCAACCACTTTTGAAGACTTCTCATCACCTTTAGCAACAATTTCAATTGCTTCAGCTGCACCACCACGCAAACTATAAACATTATCTATTGTTCCTCGTCTTACGTGAGTTAACAGCGCTGAAATTGTGGCTTGTTGAGGAGATATTGCAATATCAATAGTGCCACCATGCACTAATTCAATATATGCATCTCGTTGAATAAGCACCATAGTTTTGCGAACACCAAGCTTTTTAGCAAGTAATGATGACATAATATTGGCTTCATCGTCATTGGTAACGGCAATAAACACATCAAATTGTTCAATGTTTTCTTCTGTTAATAACTCTATATCAGAAGAGTCTCCATTGAAAACCAAGGTATTATTTAACTCAGAGGTGAGTTGAGTTGCCCGTTCAGGAGATCGTTCTATTAATTTGACTTGATGATTATTTTCTAACATACGTGCTAGCCCAGCACCTATGTTACCTCCACCAACAATCATAATACGTTTATAAGCAGCCTCTAATTTTTGTAATTCATTCATGACGGCACGAATATGAATACTAGCAGCAATGAAAAATACTTCATCATCTGCTTCTATCACTGTTGTACCTAATGGCCTAATAGGCTTTCCATTACGGTAAATAGCGGCTACACGTGTATCTACATTAGGAATATGATCTCTTAAAGTAGATAAAGCATGACCAACTAACAAGCCACCATAATAGGCTTTTACTGCCACTAAACTAACACTACCGTTAGCAAACTCTAATACTTGAAGTGCTCCTGGGTAGTCAATAAGTCGTGCTATGTCGCGAGTAACTAGCTCTTCAGGTGCAATAACGTGGTCAATAGGAATTTGGTTTTTATGAAATAAGGGCTCTGAATATTTTAAAATTTGGTTTGAACGAATACGAGCAATTTTTTTATGCGTATTAAATAAAGAAGAGCAAATTTGGCAAGTAATCATGTTCGTTGCATCATCTGAGGTAACTGCAATCACCATATCTGCATCTTCAGCACCCGCTTTTTTTAGCACATCTGGATAACAACCTTGGCCTGTAACTACTTGAAGATCCATTCTGTCTTGTAATTCACGTAGTTTTTCTCCGTCAATATCCACAACAGATATTTCATTATTTTCACCAACAAGGTTTTCTGCTAATGTCCCGCCTACTTGGCCTGCACCGACTATGATTATTTTCATTTTGTTATTTTTGTTCTCAAGTTCTGTGTGTACATCTTGAATTGCATATTAAGTTTCTATTTTTAATAGCTTAGCGTAATAAAAACCATCCATGTTATTTTTACCAGGTAATAGTTGCCAACCAATAGTATTATCATGCTTAACATTATCAATAGGTAACAACTGTGCATCAGAATTATGTTCTATAAAATGCGCTATTTGCTCACTATTTTCTTGTGGCAAAATACTACAGGTAGCATAAAGTAAAGTACCACCAGGTTTAAGCAAAGACCACATCTCTTTTATTATTTGCTGCTGTAAAATAATTAGCGCCTCTATATCAGAGGCTTTACGTAACCATTTTATATCGGGATGACGGCGAATTACACCTGTGCCTGAACATGGAATATCAAGTAAAATACGGTCAAAGTGTTGCCCTTGCCACCAAGTTTTTGCATTGGTTGCATCAGCAGCTATTACGGTTGCTTTTAAGCCTAAACGTTTTAAATTTTCTTCTACTCTTTCTAAGCGCTTTGCTTCAATATCAATAGCTGTCATTGATTTAATATTAGGCGTTAGCTCTAAAATATGGCAGGTTTTGCCACCAGGTGCTGCGCAGCAATCAAGCACAACATCATTTTTTTGGCAATTTAGAAGGCGAGCGGCTTGTTGTGCAGCACCATCTTGAATTGATACCCAACCTTGTTCAAAACCAGGTAAGTTTAATACATCTGTTGGGTGTGTTAATTCAATAGCCTGACTTAATGGATCGACAGAACTAATTGGTATTTTAGCAGTATCGAGCAGTTTTTTATAATCATTTACACTATGATGTTGTTGATTAACCCTTAACCACATTGGTGGTTTGAGTTGATTTTCATTGAGTATTTGTTGCCATTGTTCGGGATAGCTTTGCTGTATTTCTTTGATAAACCAACTGGGATGATTATATTGTATTGAAAGAGGTAAGTAAGATGTAGGTTTGGGGTTTTTTATAGCGTTTTCTTTAGCGCGTAAAAAATTTCGGAGTACACCATTAATTAGCGCTTTCATATGACTGTTTTTAAGTACTCCTGTAGCACCGACAGTTTCACTTACGGCAGCATGGTCAGGAATACGCATATATTTAATTTGGTATACACCAACCAATAATAGAAAGTGAAATACGCGTTGTTTTCCTGTTAAGGGTTTTTGAATTAAACTGCGAACGTCATGTTCTAATTCAGGTAAAAAACGTAAAACACCGTAACAAATTTCTTGTAATAATCCTTTGTCTTTTGTTGAAGCTTTATCTTGTTGTTTTGGTAATTCATCACCTAGACTGCGTCCTTGATCTATTACGCTGTAGCAACATTTAGCAGCTAATGCTCGAACATTAATTTGCTTTTGGTTGTTGTTTTGAAAAGTTACAGTTGTCATTTAGCTAGCATCACTCTTGATAAAAGCACCATTAATATTACCACCGAGAGAAAACCACTCTGACCGTCCATTTAATATATCTTGCACAGGTAATGCTTTTTTGCTTGGTAATTGTAAAATTTCTAAACAAATAGCACCGTTTGAAGTGGTAACAACAATACCGTCTTTGTCTACCGATATAATTGTACCAACAGGTTCTGTACTGTTTGTTTTGATAATTGAGGCTTGCCAAATGCGGATTCTATGTTGTTTTTTATGTTGAGTATCTTCTGTAAATGTAAACTGTGCTATTGGCCAAGGATTATAAGCTCTAATTTTTTGATCTATTTCATTAGCCGTTAGCTGCCAATTTATTTCAGCCTCAGTTTTATCAAGTTTGTGCGCATAAGTAGCAAAATTATTATTTTGCTTGGTTGCACTATAATTTTCTTTTGCTATTAATGCTAAGGAGTCGATTAATGCTTTTGGGCCGAGTTGAGCGAGTTTCTCATAAAGACTAGCACTTGTGTCAGTAGTTTCAATGGGGCATTCAGCCGTTAAAATCATATCTCCCGTATCAAGCCCTCTATCCATTTGCATAATAGTTACGCCAGTTTTTTGATCGCCAGCTTCTAACGCACGTTGAATAGGAGCAGCCCCTCGCCATTTGGGTAACAGAGAACCATGAACATTAATACACCCTAAACGCGGTGCACTGAGTATTACTTCAGGAAGTAATAGACCATAAGCAACCACAATCATGAGATCAGCTTTGTATTGCGTTAATTGTGCTTGGTCGTTCTGATTTTTAAAGTTAATGGGTTGCTCTACAGGTAAATCATGTTCAATGGCTAATAATTTGGTGGCACATGCAGTGAGTTTTTTCCCTCGCCCTGCAGGTTTATCAGGAGGACAATAAACAGCAACAATATTGTGTTGACTATTAATAAGGGCGGCCAAATGTTGGGCGGCAAAATCAGGCGTGCCAGCAAAGATAATATTTAATGGTTTTGACAAAAGAGCTATCCTAAAAGTAAGTACTAATTGTTGTCTTGATCTAAACGTGCTTCTTTTTCTAATTTGGTTTTAATACG
This sequence comes from Colwellia sp. E150_009, assembly GCF_053543955.1. Lineage (NCBI taxonomy): Bacteria > Pseudomonadati > Pseudomonadota > Gammaproteobacteria > Alteromonadales > Colwelliaceae > Colwellia > Colwellia sp. E150_009. The sequence continues at coordinate 8,433 of NZ_JBHFOM010000034.1, read as the reverse complement.
TTGACGTTTTAGTGGCGATAAATAGTCGACAAATAACACGCCATTTAAATGGTCGAGTTCGTGCTGAATACATATACTTAATAATCCTTCACCGTCTAATGTAAATTCTTTGCCATTTTTATCAAGAGCCTTGACTGTACAACTAGTGTGGCGGTCAACTTTTGCATAAATCCCAGGCACCGACAAACAACCTTCTTCATTGATTACCGTTTCGTCACTTTTAGCAATAATTTCTGGGTTTATTAGCACAATAGGTTGGTCACCATTTTCTGATACGTCCATCACCACTATGCGTTGATGAATATTAACTTGAGTGGCAGCTAGACCAACTCCTTTTTCTTCGTACATGGTTGACAACATATCATTTATAATTGTTAATGTTGCCTCTGTAATTTCAGTAACAGGGTTAGCTATTGTTTTTAAACGAGGATCTGGAAAACGCAATACAGTTAAAATAGTCATAATCTTATAAATGTTTGATAAAAGAATTAGCGATAATGCTTTTAGAGTGTTATGTTTGTCATTATAGCAACTTATAACGCAGCATTTCTATAAAAGCATGAAAAACCATCGTAAAGGAACTAGACACATGCTAAAAAAAATATTGTTAACACTCTCTTTATTGGTGTGTTCTACTATTTCGTTGGCTGATCAACTTAAAATAAATGATGATGCACCTAAAAAATATGTCGTTGTTAAAGGTGATACCCTTTGGGATATATCATCAGTTTTTTTAAATCAACCTTGGCTTTGGCCTAAGCTATGGCGTTTAAACCCTAACATTCATAATCCTCATTTAATTTATCCAGGTGATATTATATCACTAGTTTATGATAAAAATGGCATACCAATGTTGGAACTTGAATCGGTTAAAACAAAGCCTAGCTATAAATGGTCACCTAAAATTCGTCAAAAAAATAAAGAAGATTCTGCAATAAAATTATTACCTTTAGAGGTGATCGCGCCATTCATTAAATACGATCATTTGTTTAGCGCCGAACAACTTGAACAATTACCTTATGTTATTGGAAGTGATGAAGGTTATAGATCAAGTATTACAGGGTTTAAAGTTTATGTTAATAAAAACCTAGAATTATCTAAAACGTATGCGATCTATAATAAGGGCGAAGAAATTATTGACCCCGAAACAGAAGAGTCGATAGGTTTTTATGTTGATATTGTGGCCACAGGTCAAGCTATTAAAGCTGGAAAAATGGAGAGTAATGAGCCAGCAACGCTTAAAATTAGTACAGCAAAACGTGAAATACATTCAGGTGATTATGTTGTTCCTGTACATGAAGGACAATTACTACCATCAATTTTCAGCATGAAAGCCGTTGATAAAACATTTCGTGGCACAATTATAAAAGCGGTTAGTGAAGGGCGCGAATTTGGCAAATTAGAGATTGTGATGCTTAACCGTGGTATTGAACATCAAGTCACAGCTGGTGATGTTATGTCAATTAAACGTTTGAGTCCTAGTGTAGTTGAAACCAGTACTGGACCAAAGTATACCAACGAAGCCTCTAGGTGGTATCGTATGTTAAGTACTGAAGGATCAGATTATAAAATGCCAGAAGAATATTTAGGTGAATTGGTGGTTTTCAAAGTTTACCCAAAAGCCAGTATGGCGTTGATATTAAAAACAGAAAAACCAGCGCGATTACATGATTTGGTTGCTGCCCCAGAATAAGCGTTAGACCACATTATTAAAGAGCCTGTCTTAGGGAGAAGACAAGTGCAAAAAAGTAACATTCATTATTGGTTAGCCTTGAAGCTTGTTCCACGGTTAGCCATTCATAAAAAATTAGCATTAGTTGAACATTATGGTTTAACGACGCTTTTTTCTTCTAATAAATTAACCTCAGTAAATAATTTAACCGCAAAACAAGTGTTAGCCATTAATCAACCTAATTGGCAAGCAATTGATGAAATAATTAACAATAGTAAACGATGTCATAGTGAAATTATTGGTTTTGATGATGTAGATTATCCGCTTATGCTCAAACAGATTTATGATCCGCCTTTGGTGCTATTTGTACAAGGTAACAAGAGTTTATTGAATCAAAATCAATTAGCGATTGTTGGTAGCCGATCTGCGAGTATTAATGGTAGAGAGGCAGCTTTTCATATTGCTCAGCAATTAGTTGATGTAGGGTTAGTGATAACCAGTGGTTTAGCGTTAGGTATTGATGCTGCTGCGCATAAAGGAGCATTAACTTGTAATGCTAGTACTATTGCAGTCGTAGCGACAGGGCTAGATAAAGTATACCCAGCAAGACACCAAACTTTAGCTAAAAATATTATTGAAAAAGATGGCGCTATCATCAGTGAATTTTTGCCTGGTACTTCACCAAAAGCAGGGCATTTTCCAAAAAGAAATAGAATAATTAGTGGATTAAGTGCTGGTGTATTGGTAGTCGAAGCAGCCTTGCAAAGTGGTTCACTCATAACAGCCCGCTGTGCGCTAGAACAAAATCGTGATGTTTTTGCAATACCAAGTGGTATCGGTAACTTACAAGCAAAGGGATGTCATTGGTTAATTAAACAAGGTGCTAAACTTGTTGAAGAACCTGCCGATATAATAGAAGAGTTAATTTTTTTAGATAATTCTGGTCTACACTTAACACAACAGAAAAAAGCTCAATCGGGCATAAATAAAGAAATTGATGAAGAAAGCTTAAATAAGGACTTGTGTGATGATGAATTGTTGGATAGTGTGGGGTTTGAAATCACACCCGTAGATACTGTTGTTCTGAGAAGTAAACTTCCAATTCAAGAAGTGCTCACTCGGCTTACAATATTGGAATTGAATGGTTTGGTAGCTGCAGTACCAGGAGGCTACCTTAGGTTATAGTAACATATCCAAGGTGAATGAGGGGCTAGTTATGTTCGATATATTAATGTATTTATTTGAAAATTATATACATAGTGAAGCTGAGGTTATGGTTGATCATGACATCTTAACTGATGAGTTAACACGGGCAGGTTTTCATCAAGATGAAATATACAAAGCACTGAGTTGGTTAGAGAAGCTAAGTGCACTACAAGATTCTGATGCTTATCCTTATTTGACTCGTGTTGGTAACAAATCTTTTCGCATTTATACTGAAAATGAAATGCAGTTGCTTGACACTCAAAGTCGAGGCTTTATTTTATTCTTAGAGCAAATAAATGTGCTAGATTTTACTACGCGTGAAATGGTGATTGACAGAATTATGGAGCTAGATACCAATCATTTCTCACTAGATGATCTAAAGTGGGTTATTTTAATGGTACTATTTAATGTTCCAGGGCAAGAAAATGCTTATTCTCAAATGGAAGAGCTTATTTTTGATGAGCAAGAAGGGTTGCTACATTAAGTTATGCATTTAAGTTTTCTGAAGCTCAAAATTTAGGTACTAGTTTTTTAAAGGTAAGTTGTGGCATAATATGTCACAACTTATTCGTGCTTTTGTACAACTAATGTCAGATTCATTTGATCCCAATAAAGGGAAGCCTCTATTTACTCGGCATGAGCATGCGCTAGAAAAAGCTTATGAAATTTGCCCTGATTGTGGTTCTGAGCTCACAATAAAACGTGGAAAAACAGGTGCCTTTTTTAGTTGTTCCAACTATCCTAACTGCCAATATACTCGATCAGTTGTTGAACACGAAAGGGTAGAGGATACGCCTTTATCTGGAAGTGTATGCCCCTTGTGTGGGCACGAATTAGCAGTAAAACAAGGCCGATACGGCATGTTTATTGGATGCACTAATTATCCTGAGTGTCATCATATAGAAGAAGGTCAACCGCATGAGAAGCTAGATGTAAGCTGTCCTGCTTGTCAAAGCAAAGGTAATATTGGTCAATTACAAGAAAAAACTAACCGCTTCGGAAAAACCTTTTATTCTTGTGATCAATACCCTAAATGCAAATATGTTTTAAATTACCAACCTGTAGATCATGTTTGCCCACAGTGTCAATGGCCCGTATTAGTTAAACGTATTATGGCAAGTGGCGAAGTGTTGAGCTGCCCACAAAAACAATGCGATTATAAACATAAAATACTATAAATATTATTCTAATTTAATTTTAACCTTTTATTCTTAAACCTACAGAAAGAGAAATATTATGACTTCACCATTTGTTGCCATTTTAATGGGTTCTGATTCAGACCTACCTGTAATGCAAGCGACTATTGATATTTTAAAGCAGTTTGATATTACACATGAAGTGCGAGTTCGTTCAGCTCATAGAACCCCTGACGCTGCTAAAGCTTATGTTAAAGATGCAGAAGAACGTGGCTGTAAAGTGTTTATTTGTGCTGCAGGTTTAGCCGCACATTTAGCCGGTGCTGTTGCTGGTATGACGACAAGACCTGTTATTGGCGTTCCTGTTGATTGTGGGCCTCTACAAGGGCATGATGCGTTGCTTTCAACGGTTATGATGCCAGGTGGTATTCCTGTGGCAACAGTAGCAATTGGTAAAGCAGGCGCTAAAAATGCGGGCTATTTAGCCGCTCAAATTTTAGGTGTAGCAGATCAAATCATGGCCGATAAGGTTAAAGCAGAGCGAGTATCAAATGCTGAAGCTTTATTAGCTAAAGACGAAGCAATGCAAGCTAAATTAAAGTAATCATTATTATTTTAGGTGAGTATTCATGGATTTTATCAACTTGAATACTCACTTTATATTTATTATTTTTTGAAATGGAATTTTCATGACACTTATCTCAACAATTCACACTGCTGCAGAAGTTTTTTATCGGGGCGGTATTATTGCTTATCCAACTGAGGCTGTTTTTGGTCTAGGTTGTGATCCAGATAATGATTTAGCACTTCAAAACTTATTAACGATAAAGCAAAGACCAGCTTATAAAGGGTTAATTCTATTAGCTGCAGACTACTCACAACTTCTTCCTTATATTAATGATGCTGCTTTGAGTCAAACTCAAAGACAAATTATTCTTTCACGTTGGCCTAATGCAATTACTCAGGTGTTACCTGTTATAAAAGGCACTTCACCTTTACTTCGTGGTGATTTTAATTCTATTGCCGTGCGTATTACTGACCACGTAGATGTTGTGTCACTATGCCAACAAACCAACAAACCTATTGTTTCAACCAGCGCTAATCTAGCAGGTCAAAGTCCAGCTAAAACATGGCAGGAAGTTAAATCACAGCTTGGAGACAAAGTAGACTTTATTATTAAAGGTAAAACGTCTGGTTTGCTAAAACCTTCAAAAATTATCAATGGTCTAACAGGAAAAATATTACGATGTTAATTAATGATATTTGTGATAAATATCAAAATATTAAGGTCTTTTTTAATAGGACGGCTAGTAAAGATTGAAATAAGTTGATTTAAATCAATATTACAACGTTCGCTAATTAACTAACTTGAAAACATTGCGCTAAATCAAGTTTTTCAACGCTAATAAGCTTATTATATCCACAAATTTTCTAGGGATATAATTATTATGAAAAAATCATTACTAACAATTGCATTATTATCTACTCTTTCAACAGCTGCTTTTGCTCATCAAGCTGGTGATATTTTAGTCCGAGGTGGAGCAACATCGGTTAATCCTGATAGTGAAAACACAGCCGTTTTACTTTCTGGTGCTGATTCTACAATGTCACTTTCTGTTGATGATAATACTCAACTTGGTTTAAACCTTGTCTATTTTTATGACAGTAATTGGGCTGTAGAACTATTAGCAGCAACGCCCTTTACACATGAAGTTACTATTCACGATCCAAATGCAGTATTAGGTGTTGATGGTGCTAAGCTTGCAGAAGTAACGCATTTACCGCCTACACTAAGCGCTCTTTACTACATTGACACAAATTCGGCGTTTAAACCTTATGTGGGTGTGGGTATTAATTACACAGTCTTTTTTGAAGAAGAATTTGAGGCAGCACCAAAAAGTTTAGGATTAACTAACTTAAAGTTAGATGGTTCATTTGGGCTTGCCGTTCAACTAGGTGCTGACTATGAAATTAATAAAAATTGGTCGGTGAATTTCTCTGCTAGATATATAGATATTTCTACAGATGCAACATTTGATGTAGCGGGTGATAATATTGGTAAAGCAACAGTAGATGTAGATCCTATGGTTTACTCTCTAATGGTTGGTTATAAGTTCTAATACAATTTTAAAGTATAATTCAGATTAAAAAGCAGTAATTATTTACTGCTTTTTTTATGTCCTTAAATCGTCAATTCAGTTAATCTACAATTAATAATAATCTTAGGTAAATTTTATGGATCAATATCGTGTTTTTGGTAACCCTATAAAACAATCACGTTCCCCATTTATTCATCAATGTTTTGCTGAAGAAACAAGTCAATTACTAAATTATGAAACGCAGTTTGCTGAATTAGATGGTTTTAATCAGGCTGTAGCAAAATTTATTAACCAAGGTGGTAAGGGTGCTAATGTTACTGCACCTTTTAAAGAGCAAGCCATGGCTATGTGTGATGAATTAACTGCGCATGCTAAGTTTTCTGGCGCGGTCAATACACTAACGTTTAAAGATGGAAAAATATATGGCGACACGACAGATGGTGTGGGTTTAGTAAATGACCTACTTGCTAATAACGTTAAGCTTGAAAACAAGCGAATATTATTACTCGGGGCGGGTGGTGCATCCAAAGGTGTAGTTTTGCCTTTATTAGATCAAAACCCCGAATCTATAACTATTGCCAACAGAACTGTTTCTAAAGCACAATCGATAGTTGAGCAATACACAAATAAACCGCTTTCAGCCTGCTCATTTGATGAGGCTAATGAACAGGTATTTGATATAATTATTAACGCGACTTCTGCTGGTTTAACAGGAAAAGGTTTACCTATTGCTGAAAGCCTTATTACTACTAATAGTATTTGTTATGATATGACTTATGGCAAAGACCTAACCCCGTTTTTGCAAAAAGCAAAAGCATTAAATGCTAAAAAAGTTATTGATGGGCTAGGTATGCTTGTTGGACAAGCCGCCGAAAGTTTTTATATTTGGAGAGGTATAAAACCAAATGTTGACTCTGTAATATTGAAATTAAAGTCGTCATTTTGATAGGGAAAAAGTTTGAACCAAGCAATACTATTTAATGAAGATTTAACTTTTGATGCACAACAAAATGCTTGGTGTTTTACTGCACTGATATCAGGGCAGCTTATTACGATTTATTTTCATTCAGAACAATTAAACAAACTAACGAGCATTGATAGTTTCACTAAGTTTGACTTAGAAGAAACTGTCGAGATTTGGTTAGAAAATAACGAATTGGAAAGTAATGTTATTCATATAAAAACGTGATGATTCGACACAAAGTAATAAGCGTGGAATCATCATAAGTTAGCATATGGTTTAATCGTTTTGATTTAGGTAATCATTTTTTAGATCAATGTAATTTATTGCAGATTGTTTTAAAAATGCTACCTCACTTTCTTTTAGTTTTCTTACTTGTTTTACAGGGTTACCAACATACAAATAACCACTAATGAGTGTTTTATTGGGTGGAACTAAACTTCCTGCGCCAATGAATACATCATTCTCAACAATAGAGCCATCCATAATAATAGCCCCCATGCCAACGAGAATTCGATCGCCTAGCGTACAACCATGCAACATGCATTTATGGCCAATTGTTACATCTGCACCAATAATTAAAGGGTTTCCTGAAGGGTTGTTGGTACTTTTACGTGTTACGTGTAAAACAGTACCATCTTGAACATTAGTTCCCGCGCCTATAGTAATAGTATTAACATCACCCCTAGCTGCAACAAAAGGCCAAATGCTGACATCATCATCCAATGTTATATCACCTATGAGTACTGAAGATATATCAACATAGGTAGCTTTTCCTAAAGTAGGATATATATCATTATATTTTCTTAAATTAGCAACTTCCATAAAATACCTTGCTCAAATTTTAAATAAAAACTAAAAGAACTGTGATGAAAATACCATTATATAAGAAGAATTATAATTAACAGCAAGAATCTTATTAATAATTACTATGTATTAAAACAAAAGAAAAGCATGAAACGTTAGGGAAATAGCCTGATTAAACGGCAATAACGATAAGGTTTGTATGAATGCTAAGCAATTAAACAAATATTACGTTTTTTTTATAAAAAAGAGTTGACGACAGCATATAAATCTCTACAATGCGCTCCAGTTCCAAGGGGTTCAGCCAAAAAGCTTAATCAACTGGATGTTTTGATAAGTTATATCGCTACTTATTTAAGTAGATAAGCTAACTTAACGTTTCAAAATGAAAAACGTGGGAGTTTGAAAAAAACTTTCAAATATATTCAAAAAAACGTTGACATCAAAACTCGGAAGCGTATGATACGCATCCTGCTTCGGGGCTACAGCAACGAAGTCAAGGTTAATGCCGAAGTAACGAACGAATGCGATTCTTACTTGCCTTCTTTAGAAGGT